>JABMOJ010000202.1 GCA_013204195.1 SAR86 cluster bacterium | reverse complement strand
TGGATGGCTCACGGATTTAAGACAGGTGGCCGTCAGGTCGGAACACCCAACAAGAACCGTACCAGCCGACCTTTTAGGTGCGCGGGCTACAATGATTCCATCAACGCTGCTTTTATCAATTTGATTTATCACTATAAAAAACAACGGGCTGTGAGGCCCGTTGTTTTCTATCTACATCCATCTGATCCTATCGACTATTAGAAACTGTGACGAACCTCAAGACCGAATCGTCTTGGCGCACCCCAGTAATCAGCGGTCATACCTAAACTGGCATCAGTACCACCAATCTCTACATTACCGGATTGGTTGAGCATCGTTGTGACATAGGATTTATTCGCCAAGTTAGCACTCCAGAGCGCGATACTAGTTTGCTCATCGCTCAAAAACCAAGTAACTCGCGCATCGATTAGCCAGTAACTATCAGCATAGCCTGAAGGTGTATTTTCTAGCGTATAACTGGTTTTATCTCTAAAGCTCGCACCAATCGAGGATACTAGCTCACCGTTTTTAGCGAGTGGCAAGATATGCAACAAGCTGATATCACCCGTCACACTAGCGCCACTGCCAAACTCAATATCGCTTAAATCGCGGGTAACAATCACACTTGAAATACTGCCGTCATCCGCGGTGACTGTTACGTTATCGTCAACGGTGAAATTGTTGTATTTACCTTTTATGTAACCACCGGTAACACTAAGGCTCAAGGTATCCGTTAATTGTCCAATCAACTCTAGCTCTAGACCGTTTAAGGTTGCCTCCTGAGCATTAATCAAATCGGCAGTTGGCTGACCATTAACAATACGACCCACCGTTAACTGCTGATTTTTATACTGGTTGGTAAATGCGGTTGCGTTAACACGCAAGTTGCCATTCATCAGATCTGACTTGACGCCAAATTCAAAATTATTAGACACCTCCGGCAAATACGGGCGCATTCTAACATCCTGATTAAAGCCACCACTGGAGTATCCCACACTGTAGCTACCATATAACATCAGATCATCAGACATCTGATAGCTCAGTATTGCGCGAGGGGTCGTTTTTGAATAAGACACATCTTGATTACATCGATCGCTCGCCGATATAAACACACCAGGCGCGACTTCTGTTGTCGGCATACCTGGGCAAAAATAGGCGGGGTCGAAAGCGCCACCATACAATGTTTGAATACGAATGAAGTCACGATCATCTTTGGTGTACCGGACACCCAAAGTCAGATCGAGCTTCTCGTTAAAGGAATAGGTCGCCTCAGCAAAGAAGGCCTTATTTTTATTTACAACATCGTATGCCTGATTGCGACTACCATAGAGTTGCGCGCCCAGTGCTGCCGCACCCAATGTGCCACCCGCGGGTGTTGGCGTATAGAAAAATGGCCACTGAGCAGGGCTAGGTGCTGCCACACCGCGGAAAAGTGGTACATCCAGGCTTTCTTTAGATTTTTCTTCAAACCAGTAGGCTCCGACTATCCAATCGAAGTTATCAGTGCCACCTGCCAAACGAAGTTCCTGAGAGAAAATGTCATGCTTGCTCTGATTATTCAGAATTTCGAGAAAATTGACGGTAGGCCCATTACCCATCACCCAACCCCACGTGCCGTTAAAATTCTGAATATCACGCTGGGCAGTAATTGACGTCACTTCGACTCCACCAAAGTCATAAATCAAAGTTAACGCATAGGCATCGACGTCACTAGTAGCATTCTCGTTGTCTGTTGTGTCAATAGAAACCTGCTGACTGGTGTTCTCACAATTTTCCTTCATATCGCCGTAGACGCCGAATATGACTGCCAATGATGGCAAACCGCCCAGAGCAAGGGCCCCAAATGGATCGGCTGGCCCTGTAAATCGACAACTGCCTAAAGGTGCCCGTTCATCCGCTTCAAAATGATCCCAGGTTAGCTGCGCCTCAAGATCACCTACATCCCAGAGCAAAGATGCGCGGTAGGACATGGAGTCTTCATTGCCACGATCTTTACCAGTATACGAGTTGGTAATGATGCCGTCGGCCTCTTTACCGGTAACCGAGAATCGCGCGGCCAAGGATTCACTTAGCGGGATGTTCAAAACGACGCCATAATTCTGCTGGCCATCATTGCCCAAGCCGACTTTTACATTAGCTTCAAATTCTTGTGTCGGTTGGTTATTGATAATCCGGAGCAGGCCTGCCGTGGTGTTGCGACCAAACAAGGTGCCCTGAGGCCCCCTAAGCACTTCCACCCGCTGGACATCATTAAAGTCTAATAAGCCGCCCTGAGGTCGACTCAAATAAACGCCATCAACATAGATGCCAATCTTCGGATCCTGGGTTGAAGACCAGTTTCCCTGGCCGATACCCCGCATGAATATTTGTACCGCCGTACCATTAACTGCGCTGTAGTCAATGGAGGTGTTAGGACTCAGTCGCTCAATGTCTCGAATCTCAGTCATATTTCTGGTGGCTAATTGTTCTTCGTTGAGTGCCGTTATGGGAATCGGCACTGATTGAATCATTTCTTCACGCCGGCGGGCGGTAACAATTACCTCCTCAAGAACCCGATTGGTGGCTTCACCCTCTGATCCATCTGTGGCTGCCATCACAAAAAATGGAAGGCTTCCTACAGTTGCTGCTACTAAAAAAACGCCCTTGAAAACATTCATGCATTAATACCTCTCATCACATTTGTGTTGTGCTTTTTTTTTAGACAAAACCTTATACTGCTAAAGTTGAGATTTGTTAATAAGCGAAAAATAATGGTAGCTTTCCAACTCAACAGGCCCATTAAGCTTACTTTCCGCAAGCTTTTATCCAATAGCTATGGCGCGCACCAAGCGAATAATGTGTCAAGCCTACGCCTGCTTGCAAAAAGCAGCTAGATCACGGGCTGTATCCTGGGAGATATCAGGACAGCACATAGGAAAAACTTCTGTGCCGTGAACTGTACCCATCACTTGTCGGGATTTTGCCGCCACACCTGCCTGTAATAGCAACCGATAAAAGTTGATCCCCTCGTCGCGTAACGGGTCACATTCGTTGACACTAATGACTGTCGGCGGCAGGCCAGCGACATCCTCAATGGTCGCAAAGCCAGGCCATGCGAGCGGGTTTTTGGCAATAAATGCGTCGATCCCATAAACCATCGAACCATTATTATTATGCAGGTCGAGAAAAATGCCGTTGTTCTCCACCGAGGAAGCGCTGCCAGCATGGGGCCAGTGTCCTGCAATGTAAGGGCAGAGTGCATAAAGGCCTCGCACCAAGCCTAGATTACCGTCTAGTTTAAGTTTTAAACCTGTAGCAAGGGTCAGGTTACCGCCGCCACTTTCACCGGCAATAATGATGTGCGCAGAATCGATATTAAGTTCACCCGCGTGGCTGTGCACCCACTTTAGCCCCGATACACAATCGTTCAAACCTGCGGGAAAAGGTGCCACTTCGGGCACAGAAGAGGGAGTTATGCAGTTACGAAAATCCACCATAGCCACGGCCACACCATTGGCAGCAATGATTTTCCCCCACGCGCGGTAGTTACCGTCATAACATGATGACGCCTGCATACCCCCGCCGTGAATATAGTATACGCACGGCACGATCTCGTCGTTGTCGGGACGGATAAACTGAATGTTGATCTGATTTCCATCAGGTTGAGAAACAATCTTCTCGTTGCGAATAACAAGTCCTGCTGACGGCGCAATGACTTCATTGTCACACATCTCCATCATCGCGCGCATGGCCGCCATATTGGCAAGACTCTCTTCTGTATTGGCATTAATCAGGGCTGCTTCGCGACTCGCCACGTTAGGCATGGACATTTCTGGCATCGCTGCAAATATGGCTTTAATACGCGGGTCAATACGGGGGTCGTTGGCTATAAGGTCGCTCATATGGAAAAATTCAATTAAATTCTATCGAAACTACTACAGTAACGGCCCCTAATCAAGTGTATTTCCGTCAGGGCAAGGTGGGAATATTTTAGACAATCTCGGATGCGCTTTTAAACCTTAATCAGAGGTTCCCTAGTTCAGAAGTTGGTTGGTTAGCAAAAGCTGAACTATAGGATATCCAGATTGAATACTTATTGTGCCTAAGGCTTGAGGGCTTTGTGGACCACAAAGTAATAAGGAGCGGTGGCCTCTATTCGTGAAATTTGCATTAGCCATCTACATTGATACGAACAGCGCTTTATTCGGTAATCCCCCCGGGAGTTAATTGAAGTCGAAAGTAGAATCTTCTCGTATGATTTACTCAGGAGATTCTGCACGTAGACATCACGGTTTATCTATAGCCAGATACTGGCCATCCTGAAAC
>JABMOJ010000201.1 GCA_013204195.1 SAR86 cluster bacterium | reverse complement strand
TTCTTGATCACTATCTCGATCTGCGAGTTGACCTGTCAAAAGTCCTGTTTATCTGTACGGCCAACCAGCTCGACACAATTCCTGGGCCGCTGTTAGATCGCATGGAAATTATTCGGCTCGCCGGCTATCTCACCGCTGAAAAGGTCGTGATTGCCAAGCATCATTTGTGGAAACGCCTATTGCAGAAGGCGGGTGTGCCAGCCGCTAAGCTCAGCATCTCTGACGCCGCTATCAGAGCCGTGGCGGATGGCTATGCGCGCGAGGCGGGCGTCAGAGGGTTGGATAAACAATTGGGCCGTATCGTACGCAAATCCATTGTCGAGTTGCTAGACGACGCCAAGTCAGTCATTCGTATCGGGGTCAAGGATGTGGAGCGTTATCTCGGGGCCCCTTATTTTCATCGGCAACGCCCGCAGCGTGGCTTGGGGGTGATTAATGGCTTGGCTTGGACGGCCATGGGTGGGACGACGCTGGCGATTGAAGCTGCCCTTATCCACACCAAAAACAGAGGTTTCAAACTGACGGGGCAATTGGGTGAGGTGATGCAGGAATCGGCTCAGATCGCCTACAGTTTTGTGGTAAGTCGGTTAGAGAAGCTGGGCGCGAGCCCGGATTTTTTCGACGAGGCCTTTGTTCATCTGCACGTGCCTGAGGGCGCGACCCCCAAAGATGGACCCAGTGCTGGGGTAACCATGGCCACTGCGCTGTTGTCGCTGGCGACCAACAAAAAGATCAATCGTGACCTGGCTATGACCGGCGAATTGACCCTGACGGGTAGAGTATTGCCTGTCGGCGGTATTCGAGAGAAGGTGATAGCTGCTAGGCGCGCGAGCCTCAAAGAGCTGATTTTACCGGCTGCTAACGCGCGAGATTACCATGAGATTCCAGACTATCTGACGAAGGGTCTGACAGTCCACTTTGTTGAGACCTATGAGGAGGTCGCCGAGATCTGCTTTTAGTTTGGCTGGGGCTTTTAGCGTGCGGCCAGTCTGCTAGACTGGCTGGATGAAACCCACACCTCCCATGCTTGAACTCCATTTTCCGATCCTGAACGAGGATCAAATGCGCCAGCGGTCTCGAGATTTTCTTGAGGCCGCAAAGGGACGCAGGAGTATTCGGCAATTTTCCAATCGGCCGGTGCCCCGTGAAATTATTGAGCAGTGTTTGCTGGCAGCCGGCACTGCGCCGAGCGGCGCTAATACTCAACCCTGGTATTTTGCTGTGGTCGAGAGTCCGGATATTAAACGCCAGATTCGTGCGGCTGCTGAAAAGGAAGAGCAGGCGTTTTATGCGCACAAAGCACCTCAAGACTGGCTGGACGCGCTCGCGCCCTTGGGTACGAATGCGGACAAGCCGTTTCTGGAGACAGCGCCGTATCTGATCGCGGTGTTTCAACAACGTTATGGTGAGGCCGCCGACGGTAGTCGTGTTAAACACTATTACGCCCCTGAGTCAGTGGGTATTGCCACGGGTATTCTGGTGACGGCATTACACCACGCGGGACTGGCATGTCTGACACACACGCCGAGTCCGATGGGTTTCTTAAATCAGATATTGGGTCGGCCGAAAGCTGAGCGACCGTTTGTTCTGTTAGTGGTGGGGTTTCCAGCGATCGATGCGAAGGTGCCGGATATTCAGAAGAAAAACCTGGCAGAGATCGCCAGCTTTTTATAGCTAGCCATTAGCCTTGGGTCATTAGCAGCGGGTCATTAGCTACTGTTCATTAGCTTTTGGGCATTGGCGCCTGGCAAGCCGCAGGCGCCGTTTCAGCCCTATCCTTAGACACAAGTTGATCAGGCACAGTTGATCAGGCACAGTTGATCAGACATGGTCGATCAGACATGGTTGATCAGACATGGTCGATCAGACATGGTCGATCAGATGGCCTGCTGTTTGGGCGTCTCCGCGGCCATGCGTTTCTCCAGCGAGATCAAATCCAGCAGGATATTGCCGCTCTCTATCAGGTGGGCGTCGGGTGAGGCGTCAGCTCTCAAAGGTGGTAAAGAATCATCACTCGCCTCTTCGCCATTGATGTCAATCAGTGCTGGGGCAGCGGTAGGCTCTTGCGGACCTGGCGTGTCGAGGCTCGTAGCGCCGTCAACGCTGATCGTGATCACGTCAGTAGTGGGCACTGAGGCCAACTCGGGTTCATCTCGCTTCGGGTTTAATTCGTCGAGGGATGCAATGGGTTCGAGATCTTGGCGTTTGCGTTTGGTGTTTTCCAGGGTCAGCCAAAAGTCGTCGCTATCGATTTTTTCCTGTTGGCGTGTGACGAGGTTAAGGGAAATCAGCTCCTGCTTGCTTCTCGCTTGGCGATACGCCGCGGCGTCGCGCATATAGATAAACTCGGGATCGCTTGCTGAGCGGGAGTCATGCAGGCCGATCAATTC
>JABMOJ010000200.1 GCA_013204195.1 SAR86 cluster bacterium | reverse complement strand
CAAGATCACTGTGATGACTAGTGGGTAGTGGGCAGGACCGTTCACTACCCACTGCATTTATAAATCCTTGGCCTAAAGAGAGGAGACTGAAATGGATTTGATTCAATTCTTAAAGATCATGGAGATGGAAGAACGGGCTGCCTATGCCAAGTACCAATGGGCGATGGATCAGATCGATGATGCGCGACAGGCTTACCAGCTGGCGGTGGCTTCTCTCAAGGAAGGTACCACTAAGCCCATGTTAAATATGAAGCTTGAAGAACTGGTATTGCCCGAAGTTGAGATACCCGCGGACGAACAAGCGACGCAAACTAAGGAAGATACGCAATGATACAGCTGTTGCCCAAGCGGGTCCGCTTAGCGCCGAGTCTGGCGCTGTTGTCGTTGCTGACCCTCGGCGGCTGTTCCTGGTTTTCGGATGAGGTGGAAGTCCGAGTGCCGGTGGAGCTGGAAAAATTCAAGGCAGAAGTGCAGCTCGTTGATCTTTGGTCAGTGAACCTAGGTAAAGGTGCCGAAGACAGTGCCATCAAGTTAACCCCAGGGTTGATTGGAGGCATGCTATACGGGGCATCGGCTGATGGTAATGTCGTGGCTGTGGATACAGGTACAGGCAAGGTTGTTTGGAAGCAATCGATCGTTGATTTTTACGCTGAAGACGAGCGGGCCATTGCTTTCGCCGATGGGATTGATGTTATTACGGGCGGTGTCGGTGTCGGTGGTTCCTTGGTCGTTGTTGGCTCAGCGGCGGGTGAAATTGTCGCCATTCAACAACTTGACGGCTCGTTGGCCTGGCGCGCGACAACCACTAGTGAAGTGCTGGCGCCTCCACAGGTGATCAATAACAAAGTATTTGCTCAGTCTATCGATGGTAAAATTGCAGCGTTCGATGCCGCGAGCGGTGAGCGTAAATGGCTCTACTCAACCACGATTCCCAGCCTGACGTTACGCGGTACCAGTACCCCGATCGCCGACAAAGATTTTCTGATCGGGGCTTTTGCCAACGGACGAATGGTGATGCTTGACCAGAGCCGTGGCCAAGTGGGTTTTGAACAGCGGGCCGGCGTGGGCCAGGGTCAGACTGACCTGGAGCGGCTGGTGGATATTGATGGCCAAATGGTGCTGGATGGCTCGGTACTCTACGCGGTGGCTTACCAGGGTAATTTAGTCGCCATCGATTTGAGCGCCAAGGGCAAAGTTCGGTGGTCGAGAGAGGCTTCCAGTATTGTGGGTCTGGGTACGGGCTTTGGTAACATCTACTTGGCTAGCGAAGACGGCCGACTGACGGCGATCAGTAAAGACACCACTGAGGATATCTGGACCACAGAGGCCTTGCTGTATCGTGATATTACGGCGCCGGTCGCAGTTAGCAGTTATGTGGCGGTGGGCGATTTCGAAGGCTATCTGCATCTGATAGCTCAGTCAGACGGACGTTTTGTCGGGCGCGAAAAACTCGACAGCTCAGGCCTGACAGCACCAGTGATTGTCGATGGCAGTCGAATTTATGTTATCACTAATAGTGGCCGCCTTTTGGCGCTCGAGGTTCGCTGAGCGAATATGATTCCTGTAATTGCTCTAGTAGGGCGACCCAATGTTGGCAAATCGACGCTATTTAATCGCCTGACCAAGAGCCGCGATGCCCTGGTTGCTGAATTTTCTGGCCTCACACGCGACCGTCAGTACGGCAAAGGCGCCATGGGAGACTTCGACTACTTCGTCGTTGATACCGGTGGTTTAAGTGGTGACGTCGACGGAATCGATAAACCCATGGCCGATCAGGCGCTGACCGCCATCGGCGAGGCAGACCTGGTCTTGTTTATCGTTGATGCCAAGGGTGGTCGTACCGCCGCAGACGAAGAAATTGCTCGCGTGCTGCGAGGCGACGAACGCAATGTCCTGCTGGTCGCTAACAAGATTGATGGCCAGGATCCTGATTACGTATTGGGTGAGTTCGCCTCGTTAGGTTTGGGTGCACCCTGTTTGGTGTCGGCGTCTCAAGGTAGCGGCGTCAAGTACATGGTTGATGAAGAGATTCGAGAAAATCTCTATGACATCATCGCCACTCAAGTCGAGGATCTGTCAGCCCCGCCGGAGGACCAAGGTATCAAGATCGCCGTCGTCGGCCGGCCGAATGTTGGCAAGTCGACTCTGGTTAACCGCCTGTTAGGTGAAGAACGCGTGGTGGTCTTCGACCAGGCGGGTACCACACGGGATAGTATCTATATTCCCTATGAACGCCGTGGTCGAAAATACACCTTGATTGATACAGCGGGTATTCGACGTCGTGGCAAGGTGACGGAGAAAGTTGAAAAATTCTCGATTATTAAAACGCTGGCGGCCATTGATGACGCACATGTTGTGGTGTTAATGGTTGATGCGATTGACGGTATCGTTGATCAGGATTTGCATCTGTTAGGCCATGTGCTGGATGCCGGTAGGGCCTTGGTGGTTGCTATTAACAAGTGGGATAGCACCGACCTGGAACAGAAAAACATCGTCAAGCGTGAGCTTGAGCGACGTTTGATATTTATCGATTTTGCCCAGACCCATTTCATATCGGCGTTAAAAGGCAATGGTGTCGGCAAGCTCTATGAGTCCATCAACAAGGCCTACGAGTCGGCAACCAGAAAGCTGCAAACCCATACGTTGAACGATATTCTGGCGAAGGCCCTGCAGGAGCATCAGCCACCGACGGTGAATGGCCGACGCATCAAGCTACGCTATGTGCATGTGGGTGGAAATAATCCACCGATTATTGTCATCCACGGTAACCAGACGGAAGCTGTTCCTGACTCATACAAGCGCTATTTGCAGAATAAGTTTGTTGCAGCCTTGAAACTTGAGGGCACGCCAATTCGGATTGAGTTCAAGACGTCTGATAACCCGTTTAAGGATCGAAAAAATATCCTCTCTGCGAGTCAGATCAAGAGTAAGCGACGGTTGGTTGAACATGTTCGTAACTCGAAGAAAACCGATCGGCGTAAAGGTAAGCACAAGCAATAGTTGACAGGTGCACCGT
>JABMOJ010000199.1 GCA_013204195.1 SAR86 cluster bacterium | reverse complement strand
TAAACACATAGGCTTCCACCTCATGCAGCGATTCTTTGGCATGCTTTTCAATATCCTTCATATAGGAAATGACATCGGACATGTCCATCGCTCGAATAGCCTTGTCAATCTTATTCATTCGCCAAGCAAGATCATCACACCCGAAACTTGAAACGCTACTGGCCAGGGTATGCGCCTCAAGCGCGAGCGAATCGTGGTCTCGGCGAACCCAGGCAGCGAGCAGATTGGAAAGGCGCCTTTTGGTCTCATCATGGTAGAGACTTCGCACACGAACAAAATTAATCTCACCGATTTGATCATTAAGTCTATCTAACGTTTTAGGATTGATGACCGGCAACTTCGAGCGCTCAATCGACAACGGCTGCGTATTTTTTCCCGCTGGCAACCACAAGTTCAATTCTCGGATTAATTCGAGGTGCTCAATAGGCTTCCTAAGATAACCTTTGAAGCCATTGGCGAGATAATCATCAATCATTTCAGGCTGAACGTGGGCAGTCAGGGCCACAATCGGCGACTTCACCATCTGCTGGTTGATCTGTCGCGCAGCCTCAATACCATCCATACCGGGCATTGTGATATCCATCAAGATTAACTCAAAGGGGATAGAACTGGCCAAATCGATGGCTTCCTGGCCAGAACTTGCGGCTTTGACATCTAAGCCAAATTTTTTGAGAATCATTTCGGTGAGCATTAGATTCGTTTGGTTATCATCAACGATCATCACGCGCCCAGAGAAAGTATTTGGGAGAGACTTAGAATCAAACTGCAAGGTTTTGACTGTCGGACGGCTAACAATCTCCAGCGCTACGGTGAACGAAAACACCGACCCCACATCTAATTGCGATGTCACCAAAATGTTGGCGTTCATGAGTGTGGTTAGCTGCTTGCTGATTTTCAAACCCAACCCGGTACCCACATCCGTATTCGCCGCGCCTTTTTTACTCCAGAAGGGCTCAAAGATATGCGGCAAGTCTTTGTCTGGAATACCACAACCGGTATCCGATACCGAAAATTTTATCAGTGCAAGGCCGGCATTCAGGTCTAATCGCGCAGAATCGTCGCTGTCTATCGACACTACCACACGCCCTTTGTCGGTAAACTTTAGGGCATTGCTTGTTAGATTGACCAGCACCTGGCGCAACTTATCTTGATCACCGTTGAGATACCTAGGCACATCAGCAGACACATTGATGATCAGCTCAATGTCTTTTTCTTGGGCCTTGCCCGTTGTCATATCCGCCACACTTCGAGTCAGATCCATGATGCCAAACTCGATAGAGTCCAGTTTCATTCTGCCCGCTTCAATTTTTGAATAGTCCAACGCGTAGTTGATCACATTAAGCAGCCCCAATGCTGATTTTTGGGCAACGCCGACCAACTGTTCACGCTCCGCTTCATTGTCGCTATTGCCTACCAAAGACAAGGCGCTAATAACGCCATGAAGCGGCGTTCGCATCTCATGACTCATAACCGCGAATAGATCCGTTTGCATTCGATTGGCTTCATCTGCTGCATCACGTGCTTGCATTAACTCACCGGTGAGCTTTTGCAGATCTTTGACCATGAGCTCTTGAGAGGCCACATGAAAGCGCTGATCCAGTTGCGAATCAAATATAGGGAAATCGTCGATCTTCAAGGCGGTCTGCGGCTTATACTCGGACATCCAGGCAAGCCAAGGTGCGCCGACAAATCGGTACGACTTGCCACCTTCCAACTGCACAACCTGACCCCGGAGCGCGATAGAATGATCTTTTGCCACTAACAGGAACAAACTGTTCAAATGCTCTTTCAGAATCATCTTTCCGTGCACAAGCGCGGGGCGTTGAACCTCAAATAAGTCGAGGAGCGACTCACCCGATTCAATTCCCGAAAGGTAGCTTTTCAGCGCCGAAGTTGGGTTCGATACATTAAGATTAGCATCTAGGGTAAAGCAGGTGGTAAATAGACCATCGAGCACGTGCGCCGCATTATTGTCCGTCATGATCTACCACGCTGAGCACCTGCTTTTGTGATTCGAAAGAGACTTTGCTCACCCTGTTGCACCGCGGCTCTTTCCATCAACTCAACGACCATGGTCACATTAAGCATGGTTGGCAGTCCCCTTAGAATTCCCTCAACAAAGCTCGTCAACCCCTTTCTCGTACTGTTGTATTGGAGTTCGATACATTCATCGCTAACCTGTATGACGCTAAATACCGGCGGCCTAAATTCAAGAAACGAGGTGCTGATTCGTTCGTGAAGAACGTTGAGATTCCGTAGAAACGCGAATGGGTCATCGCCCGTCAGCTTTAGCAAAGCACCATAGTCGGTTGGGGCAAACACCGTCAGCCAGTAAAAACCAAACGACTCAAGGAATGCATCAACTTCCATGTTCGTGGCCTGGGCACTTGCTGCGATCAACGATAGCGTCGTAGTGTCGTCGTACTGTCGCATACTCAGGAAAACGTCGACTTCAATCTCCGTCGACTCAAGAATCAGCTGCCAAAGCGGCTCGCCATGTTCCTGCACAACCATGCTCCTTAAAGCGTTATGAATAAGTCCATACATGCTAGGCGGCCCCCCTACTCTGGTTGGCACTGACACTCCAGGTCTGCAGCTTTCTATACAGAGTAGATGGTGCAACTTTCAGGCAGTCTGCCGCCTTATGGACATTGCCCGCGCATTGGTTGATCGCACTTTCGATGGCTCTTCGCTCAACTAGCCATAAAGGTTCGATACCCACTTGGTCGTCTTGATCTGCACTATCTGCTTGAACCGCCTGATCTACTCGACCTGGGTGAGTCGAGAACCGAGTGGATGGCGGATGATCAAGCCCAGGTCGATATACTGCACAGCTTTGCGAGATTGTCATCGACAGCATGGCGGCCTCTACTACCTTGCCGTTATTCAGAACCCCCGCATGCTGAATCGCATTCTGAAGT
>JABMOJ010000002.1 GCA_013204195.1 SAR86 cluster bacterium | reverse complement strand
TGCATTGGATACAGCGCGAGGTGAGTGCTGGCCGCCTGCACGATGAAGGTGTGCTCGCTGATCGGCTGGCGTTATTCCGGCGAGAGTCCAATGATTTGCGTGATCTGTCTTTCGATACGATTTCGGCTGCCGGTGCGAATGGGGCTATGTGTCACTATGATCACCGAAATGGCACCCCGGCTTGCCTTGAAATGAACAACCTGTATCTGGTTGATTCCGGCGGTCAGTATCCTGATGGCACCACGGATATTACCCGTACCGTCGCCATCGGCGAACCCACGGACGAACATCGGCAAATGTTCACCCTGGTACTGAAGGGCCATATTGCGCTCGCCAGTGCGGTTTTTCCCAAAGGTACGACTGGTGTTCAGCTGGATGTCTTAGCTCGGCAGTTTCTCTGGCAGGCAGGTCTCGATTACGATCACGGCACCAGTCATGGGGTTGGTAGTTACCTGAGCGTTCACGAGGGTCCGCAAAGAATTGGTAAGTCTGCGGTTGGCGCCACCGAGTTGCTCGCAGGTATGGTGTTGTCCAACGAGCCCGGCTACTACAAGGAAGACTGCTACGGCATTCGCTGCGAAAATCTAATGATCGTCATCGAGCGGGACGACGGCATGCTCGCCTTTGAGACCATCACCTTTGCCCCCTTTGACGCGCGCTTGATCGACGAAACTCAGCTCAGTGCGGCAGAGTTGGTCTGGATTAATCGTTATCATCGCCAGGTGTACGCCAAGCTTGCGCCCTTACTGAACGCGCTGGATACGCCCTGGCTAGTTCAATCGACGGCACTGATTGGCTGATTGACGCGCTGGGTCCTCTGCGGCGGTCTGGCGCTGACTCCTCGGGTCAGTGATTTCCATTAGTCAGGCAGGGTTGCATCCGAAGCCAGGTGCTATTGCCTAGTCAGCTGCGTGTGGGACTACCGTTTTGAGTCGGCCTGCGCTGCAATATGCGTGTCAAAGTCGGCGGTACGGCTGTTAACATGGTTCGCATAGTTGCCATATATAGGCCTGTCAATTGAAAAATACCGCCAGTTTGTCTCGATGCCGACAATATCGCTATGCCTTGTGGCGAACTTGGGATGACACTCTGGGGTCAGTCATGTTTGTCGGTCTGAACCCATCTACTGCCGATGAAACCGCCGACGACCCGACGCTGGTGCGATGTATGAATTACGCCAGGTCGTGGGGTTATGGTGGCGTTTGCATGGCTAATCTGTTTGCTTATCGGGCAACGGAGCCTACTGATATGAAGGCCGCAGACGAGCCTATAGGCCGGCAGAATAATCGCTGGCTGGCTAGGCTTGCCGGCGAATCGACATTACTGGTGGCTGCCTGGGGCAACGATGGCGGCTATCTTAACCGTTCACACAAGGTGCGACGTCTGCTGCCGGGCATGCATTGTTTGGCCATCAACAAGACGGGTGAACCGGCTCACCCACTCTATCAAAAAGCGAGCTTAACGCCGGTCCCGCTGCAGGGTTAACAACGGGTCTGACTATGAAGCCTGGTAGATCGAAGCTTTTGGCTTGGCGAACACGCGGCGGACCATGGGTTCGAAGGCCTCGATGGGCATGGAAGTAAAGTCCGGATCGAAGGCCGCCTGATCGAGGCGACAGAACTCTGCACAGGCCGCATAGAAGGGGTGGTCTTTAAATTCGTCTCGCATGTTGCGGTCTAGGCCCAGATAGTGAAAGAAATAATAGCCTTGAAAAATGCCATGATGGGCTACGATCCAGTGATTTTCCTCGCTGATAAAAGGCTTCAGGATCACGGCTGCGACGTCCGCATGATTATAGCTGCCTAATGTGTCGCCGATGTCATGGAGCAGCGCGCAGACGATATATTCCTCATCTTTACCGGCATTGTGCGCCAGCGTGGCGGTTTGCAAACTATGCTCTAGGCGGGTGACGGCGAAGCCGCCAGTATCATCGCCGAGTAACTTCAGGTGGTTCAGTACGCGGTCTGCGAGGCCTGCGGCTTCCTCGCCATTGTGCTTAGCAATTATCTGCCAATCTTGCTCAGTGCCTTGATCCATACGGGTAAACTTGGCTCTACGTTCCAGTGTATCTGTTGTCATGGTACTGGTCCTTCGGGGGGTGTCCCTGTTGAGGTGGTAAGAAGAATTCGCCCAATGGCCACGATAATTCTATTTGGCCGCATCGGCAAGCAGCTTGCTTTCATGCCGCGCAGTGATTCAGCGGCCCGGGCGTTATCAGCCGCAGTTGCGGCACTAGAATAACGCAATTCGCGGTTCGAGCGATTCCAGCCAGACCTCGCCGCGAGGTGTATCTAGGCGCGCTCGTAAGCTGGCTGTGGGACCCTGTGACAAGCTCAGTCGGGGTACTTGGCCACAGAGACGCTGTAACGGTGCAGTGGCGGCTGTCGTAATCTGGAGTTCCTGCAGCTGACATCCCGGTGGCGAGGTGGCCGCGGGGTGGGTGCAGACCAACCAGTCAATAAAAAACGGCGCCAATTCAACGCCAGCGATAAACAAGAGCTGCCATTGGAGCAGTT
>JABMOJ010000198.1 GCA_013204195.1 SAR86 cluster bacterium | reverse complement strand
GCCAACCCGATCCGCAACATAGCCCCACAGGATACCGAACAACGCCGATGAGAATGCCGTCGCTGTATACGCTAACGAGATATCACCGCGCCCCCAGCCAAACTCTTCTGCCAAGGGTTTCAGAAAAACGGAAATCGAGCCTAAAGCACCAAAAGCAAAGGCGCTCAGCGTAAAGGCAACCAACACCATGATCCAGCCATAAGCTGGGTCCTTATCCTGCTTTACGGTTGGATTCACTCGTATCTCACTTGGGTTTGACGACATGACGGCGCGCTCACTGGATCAGCCATTCAGATACAGCTAATTATAGAACGCGATTTGACGTAGACGATCTAGTACTGCATAGATTGCTGGAAAACTTCTTGTCTAAAGCTCTCTACTTGCACTGCGCTGTCGGTCGTTGACGGCTCAAATTGGCCAACAAGGCCGGCTTTAAACAGCTGATAACCCTCGAGCCTGGAAGGATTCACTAACACCTTAACCCGCTCGTCTAAATCATCGAATAGATAACGTAAGCGCCGTTTAATGCGTCGCGGCAGCTCTGGTTCGTTGCGACGAGACTCCCGAACAATGCGTTGCTGTACATCCCCCATAAAGGTCGCGACAATCTCTCCAAATTGGGTTTTCTCTGCATCGGAAAATTTCATTAGCGCAAACCCGGCAGACATCATCGCCTTTGGGTCAGCTGTCTCGGCCGGCGTGTAAGCCTGCGGCTCCGCCCCTATAGCGAATGCCAGGCAAGTTAAAACAATGGCTTGGATGAATTTCATGGCAACCTCACAATCACAATGACCAAAGAATACCGTTTGCCTGCACAGGAAGCCAGACGTATGCCCGCTCGCGCCCAAATGATCAGGTGTAAGCCGCGAATACCGCTCTAGAGACCCTCTCGCTAGCCACATCACCGAAAATCCCCGGGCTATCTGGAATTTCGCGATTCGGCTTGAACTCCACCAGCCAGACTTTTAGGATAAGGCCACTGAAAATGGAGTCTAGTCATGAGCGTACAGTATCTTGAAAGTAATGGTGAAAAGCGCGCCAGTCTAATGGCCCGCGCCACCGCTGGCGATTTAACGATATCTAACAAGGAAATGGCCGATGCCTTCGCCATTGACCCCCACTATGACGTCAATCAAATTCCCCTCGACGGTCTCGACCCCTCTCACCCGGCATTGTTTGCCAACGACACTGTATGGGAACATTTTGCCCGTCTGCGCAAAGAGGACCCGGTGCATTATCACAAAGAAAGCAGCGTTGGCCCCTACTGGTCAGTAACACGCTACGAAGACATCATGTATGTAGACAAGAACCATGACATCTTTTCCTCCAAGCAGAGCATGGGCGGCATTACTCTCGGTGGCGCGCCCCGGCCTGACGACGATGCTTTTGCTCTGCCGATGTTTATCCAGGAAGATCCACCCAAACATGATGCCCAACGACGAGTGGTCACGCCCATGTTTATCCCTCGCAATCTCGCGGACTTGGAACCATTGATTCGTGAACGCGCGGGTATGATTCTCGACGGCCTGCCCAGAAATGAAGAATTCGATTGGGTTCAGCGTGTCTCCAAAGAGCTTACGGCGCAAATGCTCGCCACCTTGTTTGATGTACCCCAGGAAGACCGCATGAAGCTAGTATTCTGGTCGGACACGGTACAACAGTTAGGCGATCCTGAGATGTTTGAAAACCCAGAAGAGGGCTTCAAAATACTGTTTGAATGCTTAGCTTACTTTACCGAATTTTATGAAGCCAGAAAGAAAGAGCCGGCCAAATTCGACTTGATCTCCATGCTTGCACATGACGAGTCAACCAACAACATGTCACCCCAGGAACTGCTCGGCAATATCATTCTGCTCATCGTCGGCGGTAACGATACCACCAGAAATTCCATCTCTGGCGGCGTATTGGCTTTGAACCGATACCCTAAGGAGTATGAAAAGCTGCTACAAAATCCTGGCTTGATTCCCAAGATGGTGCCGGAAATTATTCGTTGGCAAACGCCGTTGGCGCACATGGCAAGAACCGCGTTGCAAGACACCACGCTCGGCGGCAAACAGATCAAGAAAGGCGACCGGCTGGCGATGTGGTATATCTCGGGTAACCGCGATGAAGACTATATTGACAAGGCAGATGAATTCATTATTGACCGCGTCAACCCGCGCACCCATACCGCATTTGGCTATGGCGTTCACCGTTGCGTGGGCAATCGTTTGGCTGAAATGCAGCTTCGGGTTATGTGGGAAGAGATTCAGAAACGTTTCTCGAAGGTCGAGGTCACTGGCACGCCGGTGCTACTGAACTCGAGCTTTGTCCATGGCATTGTCGAATTGCCCGTGACCCTTAGAGACTAGATTCGCAGCTTTGCGCCAAAGGCGCAGAACACGAATGCCAACAGGTCATTCCTATTTTGCGTCTAGCGCAAAATAGGAATACCAAGACACTCGCTCAAACCCCTGTATCAACCAAAAAACCGCAAGCTAGCCGTTAGCAACCGGCGGTTCTTTGCTCGGCCCTTTCAAAGGGTCTTAAGCATAGAGTCTTAAGCATAGAGTCTTATGCATAGCGTCTTATGCATAGCGCCTTATGCTATGCCCTTTGTCACTTACCGTTTGCAGCCGAACCTTGTCAAACAACGTCATTCAGACGGCCCCTGCAATACTCGCCGCTGATTTTTTAGCCTCAATCTCCACTTGAATTTCCGCCAAGCGTTCTTCCGTCAGAGGGTAATTCCACAACAGCGGCATCGCAACGAATTTGAACAATGCCGGAATGACCGAATAGGTGATCGCCAGCATCAATAAAGAGTAGGTAGTATTCGTGGTATTCAACGGATCGGCGAGAGAGTCAAAGCCCCAAAACACCACCAAATTCGTCCCGATAAACAATCCCAGCGCATAGGCCAGCTTGCGAGTCATCGACCAGATAGAAAAATAAGCGCCACCCTGGCTTTTGCCTGTCATGGAGGTATCCACATCGATGACATCTGCCGCCATGGCATAAGGCAACGCCGACAAAGCACCGATGGACGACCCCTTCAGACACATCACAATAATGAAAAACAGGAACTTGCCCGTGGGCTTGCCTTCAAAATAGCTTACCGCCGTGGCGTACGCATCTTCTGGCAAAAACGCCAGAATATTCTTAATCTGAAACGCATCAAACCACTCTACTGGCGCGATGGCGATCAGCGGGATCATGCAGGACCAGAGCGCATACCAACCAATGGCAACCATGGTTGCCCGATGTTTACCAATGCGCCTCGACAATTTAAACCATAGCGGGATAGAGACCAATTGAGAGATGAAATAGGGTGCCAGGTAGAATCCAAACAGCGCGCCTGCCAGCAACACATGCTTGACGAAGAAAAAGCTCAACGTATTGGTCATGGCCGCACCAATGGTCGAAAACAGAAACACGATAATCAGGCGCCGATAGGGCTCATTTTTCCAAACGTAGTGAAAACTCTCTTTCAACGGAATGGGCGCCGCTTTAGTCTCAACCACGTCGAACTCAGGCACTGATATCAACATGTTGAGGATCAACAATGGCATCACCAGCGCGATCGCCATTGACAGGAAATAGACCGCGTCAGTGGGTTTGCTGTAACCAAAAAAGAAAATGATCGCCGGCGTAAAGGCACCGATTAGTGCGCCGGTCACGGCGAAACCTTCCCGCCAACTGGTGATCAAGGTACGCTCGTGGTAATTCTTCGATAGTTCAGCACCCCAGGCGCTATAGGGCACATCCTGAATCGTTGAACCAATATAGGTGACGATCAGCATCGCCAGCATCCAGGGATAGCCCGAGTTGATCTCGACACCCCAAATACTGATTTCGGAAAAGGTAAAGGGCGGCACAAACAACAAACAGATACCGAGAATGTAGATGGGCGTACCCAACAGAATGAACGGTTTACGGCGCCCCCAACGAGATCGAGTTCTATCAGACAAAAAACCCACGAGTGGGTCTGTCACACCATCGAACAAACGGGCTATGACCAAGACCAAGCCGACAAACGCTAAACCCAGACCGAAACCCTCTGCGTCGGCATACACCGCTGGCAGATACACCGCCATTGGCAGCGCAACCATGGCGAGGGGTGTCGCCGGGGCACCGTAGGAACCCAGCACCCATTTACTCAAGGAGCCAGATTCCGTTGAGGCCGTGGCCGGTATCTTTGGTTCGCTCATCCAGCCATTACTCATCGTTAATTTACGTCATTCAACTGTACCGTATTCTTCACACAACCCCTAACGTTGATACACCCTGCTCGACTCATCGATGCTAACGAATCTATAGGTGCTCGGATCGCGCCCCATGCTTTCCGGCATAAGCTCCTAACCTTAAGCTCCTAACCTTAAGCTCCTAACCTTAAGCTCCATGTCCTTAGCACCTAGTCCTGAGCTCGACACTCTCGACGCGACCAGACACGGCTGCGTCTCTGCGTATCAGGCTCCGGTTTGACTTATCCCGAGACAAAAAATATATTACTTGCGCAGCTCTACCCACAAAACCGCGGAGTACCAAATGTCTAAAGTAAAAGTCGCCGGCGTCGGCATGATCCCGTTCACCAAACCTGGCCAAAGTGAGGATTACGCGACCATGGGCGAAAAGGCAGCACGCATCGCCATTGAAGACGCCGGCATCAGCTACAGCGAGATCGGCCAGGTCTATGTTGGCTACGTTTATGGCGACTCCACTGCCGGCCAGGCCGCTGTCTATGGCCTCGGAATGACGGGCGTGCCAGTATTCAACGTCAACAACAACTGCGCTACTGGCTCCTCAGCCCTGTTTCTGGCCCGCCAGGCCGTGGAGTCCGGCATGGTCGAGTGCGCACTCGCTCTGGGGTTCGAACAAATGGTTCCCGGTGCCCTCGGCGCCACCTTCACCGATCGCCCCAATCCTATGAAACGTATGTTCAAGGAAATGGCCAACCTGCAAGGCGTCGACAAGCAAGCACCCGGCGCAGCGCAATATTTTGGCGGCGCCGGTCGAGAATACGCAGAACAGTACGGCACCCGTGACGAGACCTTCGCGAAGATTGCTGAAAAAGCCCGCAAGCATGCGGCCAATAACCCCTACGCGGTATTCAGAAACCAGTTGAGCGTCGAAGAGATCATGGCCTCGCCTCACATCTATGGCCCGCTGACTCGCTATCAATGCTGTCCTCCCACCTGTGGTGCCGCTGCAGCAGTGATTTGCAGCGAGGCATTTGCCAACAAACATGGCCTGAACAACGCCATTACTATCAAGGCTCAGGCAATGACCACTGACTACGCCAGCACCCTAGAAGACCACTCCATGCGCAAGCTCATCGGCTTTGATATGGCGAAGGCCGCGGCCGACCAGGTTTACGAACAGGCGGGGATCGGTCCAGAAGATATCCAGGTGGTTGAATTGCATGATTGCTTTACAGCCAACGAGTTACTGACCTATGAGGCCTTAAGCCTCACCCCCGATGGCACCGCAGAAAAGTTTATTTGGGACGGTGACAACACCTATGGCGGTCGAGTCGTCACCAACCCTTCCGGGGGCTTGTTATCTAAGGGGCATCCCTTAGGCGCAACCGGACTCGCCCAGTGCACTGAACTCGTCTGGCAGCTTCGTGGCGACGCTGGCGATCGTCAGGTCGCAGGCGCAAGACATGCGCTTCAACATAACCTAGGTTTAGGTGGCGCCTGCGTCGTCACCCTCTATAGTAATGAGTAAATTCGCGGCTTTGCGCCAAAGGCGCAAAACGCGAATGCCGGCAGAATTTGCGCACCGCGGAAATTCGAGAGGCGCTTAAGCTTCGCGGCTTTGCGCCAAAGGCGCAAAACGCGAATGCCGGCAGAATTTGCGCACCGCG
>JABMOJ010000197.1 GCA_013204195.1 SAR86 cluster bacterium | reverse complement strand
TTGGCTGAATCTCAATCTAAAGAGATAGTTGCTATGCTTGAGGGTGGTTCCGTTGCGCGCTATGTGGCAGACCAGTTTGATTTAGTTTGGTCTGTTGTTGCTAAAGCGCAGCGTAATCAACCCAACCTGGCAGCAGATATCGGTCGTTATGCGTTTAGTTTGCCGCGTCCACGAGAGGGTAATAAGTCGGTTGGCTATACCTTGCTGGGTGATGGGGATGCGGCTATCGTCAGCGTAACGAATGTCCAAAATAAGTCCGCCGGTGACGACGTTCAGAATGTCGCGAGCCTAGCGCGTATACTCTCCTCACAACAAGGCTCCGGTGATTTTCTGGATTGGCGCGAGGGGTTGGCATTGAATGCGACGGTTAATCGGTCGAACTAATCGCTGAAGTGAAGGGCGTTTGCTGTTTGCAGCCCTCTTGAGTAGATCTAGGGCTCAAACAGCACGTCTTGGACTCGGCATGGCCTTGCCAAGCAAAGTCGGCACAGAGTAAAGCTGGGCACCTCTGGCCGTTTACTCTGTTTGTGTTACGTCTACTCTGTTTGTGTTACGTCTACGTATAAGGTGACGCGATCACCGGGTTGAATATACTTCTTACGTCCCAGCTTCTCATTCCACTGCTTGACACTGGCGACCGGTAGATTGAATTTACTGGCAATGCGTTCCAACGACTCGCCGGAGCGTACCCGATAATTAACCTTTCGAATGACCTCTGGGCTCTCCGGCAACTTGGCTAGCGTTGCCAACGTCGTTGCAGCCGGTTGCGTTAAAGTGGAAAAGATGACCAGCTCTTTACCAGGTATCAGTGTCTCGGTTGTGGCCATGCCATTCCACTTTGCCAGTGCACGCATCGACACTTTGAATGTTTGGGCAATTTCCCAGAATGAATCGCCTTGGCGGACGATATAGCGAGTGGGTGCTACGCCAGTTTTCTTTTCTGTATAGTTCTGACGAGACTTTAACCGTTCGTTGGCACTGAGTTCATAGGTTTCGCTAGAGCCGCGGGCGACTGGAATCATGAGCGATTGACCTGCACGGATCAGGTTGCCTTTGTTCTTGTTTGCCAGCTGCAGGGTGGCTACTGAAGTATTGTATTTTTGCGCGATGACCCCCAGTGACTCGCCAGATTTTACCTTGTGGCGCTGCCAGCTGAGTCGTTGGTTAAGGGGTAGAGCCGCCAGATTCACCCGAAAAGTATCTGCTTGCTGTCGTGGTAGCAGCAGTTCATGGGGGCCGTCGGGGTGAGTCGACCACTTGTTAAAGGCTGGATTGAGCAAATAGAGTTCGTCGATTGAAATTTCGGCGATTTCTGCTGCGACAGACAGATCTAATTGTGAGCCGGTATTGACCATCTCCCAGTAAGGTTCGTTGGCAATCGGTAATAGTTCAATGTTGTATTTAGCGGGGTCGGCGATGATGGCGCTGATGGCCAGTAGTCGAGGTACGTAGGCGCGTGTTTCCTTCAATAATCCAAGGGAGAAGAAATCTAGCGGCTTGCCTGCCTTAGAGTTTTTGCGCATGGAATAACGAACATTACCTTCTCCTGAGTTATAAGCCGCCAGCGCGAGAAACCAGTCGTCATCGAGGCGGCTATGCAATCGATCCAGGTAGTTGATGGCACCTGTGGTCGCGGCGCGGACGTCTCGTCGTCCATCGTGCCAATAATCTACCTGCATGCCATAGGTGCGCCCAGTGGCGGGAATAAATTGCCAGAGTCCTGAGGCTCGACCATGAGAGTAGGCGAAAGGGTCGAATGCGCTCTCAACGATGGGTAGCAATGCCAGTTCCATAGGCATCTGGCGCTGCTCCAGCGCGTCGACAATATGAAACAAGTATCGACTGGCGCGGGTAGCAACGCGGTTCAAGTACTCAGGATGGTTGGCATACCAGCGCAGCTCCGATTGGACTCTGGCCTCATCCAGATGATGTTCAAGTGAGAAGCCATCCCGTATACGTTGCCAGAGATCAGTATTAACTAAAGGCAGGCTGTCAGGCTGCAACGTGGCTTCGGCTTCGAGCGCGATCTGCTTGGCAGAATATTCTGGATCCAAGTCGTCATCGTCTCCGGGCATTGCCGCAGCGAGCACGATATCATCCGCTGCAGCTAGAATATCTCGGCTAGAGTCTTCGAGTGCATTCTCGGCCAGGAGGTCCGACCCTTTGGCTGCGGCTGTGGGGTCAGGTTGTGCGTTAAACGGTAGGGTTTCTAAAATCTGGCAAGCACCGAGCATGACAACAAGTGCGAAAATAGTGCTAAACTGGCGAAAATACTTCATGTAGATGGTCTTATTCTCTTGTGGCGGGCTGTAGGCTGGCGCAAGCCAGATTATAGTCTGATTGTGGATGATCTACTAACGCTGAATGACATCCGCAACGGTGTTGGCTCGAGGTGCATAGCGGTTGAGTACAGATAAAACATTGCAGGATGTGCGGTCTTGGTTTGATTCGCCGTTAGGCTCCTATGTTCTGGCGTCTGAAGGGGCCATCATCGATCAGGTGCTGCCGAATTGCTTTGGTTATGACCTGCTGCAATTAAGTGTGCAGAATAAGCCTTTGTTTTCTGTCAGTCCGATTTTGCATAAGTTCGCGATGGGGACTCGCGCTGATGATAAAAATCCCCTCATTGGTCAGGCGACGAAACTTCCCTTTTCGAACGATAGTATGGATGTGGTGTTACTCCATCACATCCTCGATTTTTACGAGTCTCCGCAACAGATTTTACGTGAGGCAGGAAGAATCTCATTACCTTCCGGTCATGTGGTTATCGTTGGTTTCAATCCCATCAGCCTCTGGGGCGCTTATCAGCCTATAGGAAAGCTGCGTGATACAGCCCCCTGGTTCGGTCGATTTATTCGTCCCGCCAGGATCATGGATTGGCTAACCCTATTGGATTTCAAGATCGATCGAGCCCAGTACACAAGCTATGGTTTACCGCTGGAAGGCTATACGGGTGAAATCCCCGATTACAGTCAGGGCCTGAGTCGCAATGCCAACTGGCCTTTTGGGGCCATCTATGTAATCGTCGCCAGCAAGCAAGTGGGTAGCATGACGCCGATTAAGCCCCGATGGCAGCGAGAGCGCGCATTTGGGCGTCTCCGTTTGGTTAGGCCGGTAGTGGGTCGAGGTGTCGCTCAGCGGAACTCAACTCCAGATAAGCCGGATTAGCGAATGCCGACGGTGGAAATGTTTACTGATGGCGCCTGTCGAGGTAATCCAGGCCCTGGTGGATGGGGCGTGTTATTGCGTTACGGTGAGAAGGAAAAGCGTCTCTGGGGCGGTGAGACAGCGACGACTAACAATCGGATGGAGTTGACCGCAGCGATTAAAGGCTTGGAAGCGCTCAACAGATCCAGTCGGGTCGATTTGACGACAGACTCCCAGTACGTCCGCAAGGGCATTACCGAGTGGATCGCCGGCTGGAAGCAGAAGGGGTGGCGGACTGCCAGTCGACAGCCCGTAAAAAATGTAGATCTATGGCAAGAGTTGGACAAGTTGGTGTCGGTCCATGAGGTTCGTTGGCATTGGGTAAAAGGACACAGCGGTCATCGCGAAAATGAAATTGCCGACGAGTTGGCGAATCAAGGTATTGATGACCTGCCTTAGGCGCCGCAATCAAGCGAATACGGTATTAAACACTTAATTTGAGGTAGGGATGCGCCAGGTAGTATTGGATACGGAGACCACAGGACTTGAGGTTGAGCTCGGACATCGAATTCTGGAGATCGGCTGCGTCGAGATCATCGATCGGAAGCTGACCAAAAGGAAATTACATCAATACGTGAACCCGCAACGAGAGAGTGATGACGGGGCGCTTGAGGTGCACGGTATTACCAGTGAGTTTCTTGCGGACAAACCGCTGTTTGCTGATATTTTTGATAGTTTCCTTGATTTCGTCAAAGGTGCGGAACTCGTCATTCATAATTCGGCTTTTGATGTGGCTTTTATCAATCACGAGATGCGCCGTCTATCACCTAAGCTTGGGGTCATTACTGACTACTGCACGGTGGTTGATAGCTTAGCGCTGGCAAGGAAAAAGCACCCAGGACAGAAAAACAATCTGGATGCATTGTGTAAGCGTTATACGGTTGACAATTCGCAACGCGATTTACATGGTGCCTTGTTGGATGCCGAGATTCTCGCAGATGTCTATTTGCTGATGACAGGTGGCCAGGTTACCTTGAGCCTTGGCGAAAGTGAGGCCGATGGGAACGCACCTGGCGGAGAGTGGCATCGATTACCCGCAGATCGTCAGCCGCTCAAGGTTATCTACGCCAGTTTGGACGAGCTCAAACGGCATGAGGAAAAGCTACAGGGGCTAGCCGAATCATCCAACGGCAACTGTGTGTGGCAACAACTAATTCAAGAGGTAAGCCCATGAGTCTTTTTGTCTGGCCCGAACCCGCGACAGATTTTGTTTCCGAGGTTATCTCCCCGGAAGCGTATCAAACAGGCTACTACTTCGTCTTCAAAGGCAGTGATATTTTGCTGCGGTTTGACACCGCAGGTCAGTGGCAACCCATGGGG
>JABMOJ010000196.1 GCA_013204195.1 SAR86 cluster bacterium | reverse complement strand
GGTCAAAGTAGCAACCAGGCTCGCCGCAGCGGCCAAGGCCAAAGTAGCAACCAGGCTCGCAGCAGCCAAGAACCGAACGGCAATCAGGCGCGAGGCAACAGTCAAAGCAATGACTCCGGTCAGAGCCAAAACCGCGCGCCCTCTCGACCAAATAGCCAAGGTCAAAGCCCCCAGCGACCGCGAACTATTCGCTCAGGGAATGTCTAATCTCGCATTAACAGACGGCCAGCAATACAATGTCTCACGCCAACATCAACGGTGCCCGACTCTGGTACGACACGCCGGGCAACCCGCCAGAGAGTGCTGCTACTTTACTGTTGCATCACGGCTACACGGCATCCAGAGTTAACTGGATGCCCGTTGCCGAACGCCTGCAGGACACCTATCGCGTTGTCCTGATGGAATGTCGCGGCACCGGCGAAAGTGAGGACACTCCAGACGGCTACAACCTGGCACAATACGCAGCAGACGTCGTGGGTATGGCCGATCATCTGGGGCTCGATAAATTTACCTATGCGGGCCACAGCATGGGCGGCGGCATCGGCTTTCTACTCGGCCTCGACTATGCAGACCGGCTCAACCAGCTGATATTGATGGCTCCGATTCCCAGTGGCGGCATTAGCGCTCTGCCACCTGAAGCCTATATACAGGAACGACTGGCGGCTCGTCGCCATCAAGATCGAGACTACTTTTTAAAGGAGCAGATCGCCGGGCGATTCCGCGCGGATGTTCAAACCGACGCCTGGTTTGAATCTCGGGTTGATCACTTGTTGCGGGTATCGGAAGGCCATTATCTTGGTGGGCTAGACACCATGTTTGAGCTGGATGTCGAGCACCGCTTGGCGCAGCTGTCCGTGCCCACCTTAATGCTGGCGGGCGCTGTGGATGGCCTGCTAAACGCGAACTTATTGGACTATATGCGCCTGCCCGACGCCAGCCTGCACGTGTTTTCCAGAGCCGGGCATGACGTAGCAATGCATGAGCCAGAAGGTGTTAGCCAGGCCATTGACGCATTCATGCGCCACGGCCCACTGACAGCCGCTAAATTGGCGAGATAATATGATTTACGAGGTATTCGAAATGGGTTCCTTTAGATCATCGCGCCCAACAACTTTATTTAGAGCACTCGATTTTTGCGTGATAACTCCCTATAGTCCGCAACCTCGAAATGACTCAACTTCGCAGGGCATTCGCTTCGCCATTCGCTTTAATTTTGATTCAGGACGCTTCCCTTGATTACTAGTGCAAACATCACCATGCAGTTCGGCTCCAAGCCGTTATTCGAAAATATCTCTGTCAAGTTCAGTGACGGTAATCGTTATGGACTGATCGGTGCGAACGGATGTGGTAAGTCGACCTTTATGAAGATCCTCAACGGATCTTTGACACCCACCGCCGGCAATGTCTCCATCAGCGCCAATGAACGGGTGGGAGAGTTGAGCCAGGATCAGTTCGCGTTCGAACACTATACCGTCATCGACACCGTCATCATGGGCCACAAGGCGCTGTGGAAGGTCAAGCAAGAACGAGACCGAATCTACAACCTGCCGGAGATGTCGGAGGAAGATGGCATGAAGGTTGCCGACCTGGAGAGTGAATTTGCAGAGATGGATGGTTATACCGCCGAAAGCCGAGCCGGCGAGATTCTGCTCGGGGCAGGTATTGCTATGGACACGCACTATGGCCTGATGAGCGAGGTTGCTCCCGGCTGGAAGCTACGTGTCTTGTTGGCCCAGGCGTTATTCTCAGACCCAGACATACTGTTACTGGATGAGCCCACCAACAACCTAGACATCCATACGATTCATTGGCTTGAGGATGTTCTGAACGCGCGCAACAGCACCATGGTGATCATTTCTCACGACCGCCACTTTTTGAACGCGGTCTGTACCCATATGGCAGACATCGATTTCGGCGAACTGCGGGTCTACCCCGGCAACTATGATGATTTCATGATCGCCTCCACTGCGGTACGGGAACGTCAACAGTCGCAGAATGCCAAGAAGAAAGCCCAGATCGTTGAGTTACAACAATTCGTCAGCCGGTTTTCTGCCAACGCATCCAAAGCGAAACAAGCCACCTCGCGAGCCCGACAACTCGACAAGATCGAGCTGGAAACCATCAAACCGTCGAGCCGAGTGAGTCCTTATATTCGTTTCAATCAGGAAAAGAAACTCCACCGCCTGGCCCTAACGCTGGAAGAGGTCGGCATGGGATTCGACGGCGAGCCCCTGTTCAAAAACGGCAATATTCTCCTTGAAGCTGGCACGCGACTTGCCATCATTGGTGAAAATGGCGTGGGCAAATCCACGCTGTTGCGTTGCCTGATGAATGAACTCGAACCCACCGGCGGCTCGATTCAATGGTCGGAAAATGTCAGCCTGGGCTATTGCCCTCAGGACAGCTCCGCGATCTTCAGCAGTACCTTGAGTCTGTTCGACTGGATGAGCCAATGGCGTAAACCCGGTCATGACGACCAAATCGTTCGAGCCACCCTGGGCCGTTTGCTGTTTTCTACCGAGGACTTTAAGAAAGAAGTCAATGTCTGCTCCGGTGGCGAAAAAAACCGCCTATTGTTCGGCAAAATGATGATGCAGGACCATAATGTTCTACTCCTCGACGAGCCAACCAACCACCTCGACATGGAAGCCATTGAGTCATTGAATATGGCACTGGAGCACTACGAAGGCACTTTACTCTTCGTTAGTCACGATCGGGAATTCGTCTCATCGTTGGCGACTCGAATTATCGAGATCAAAGACCACAAATTGATCGACTTCCGCGGCACATATGAAGAATATCTCGCCAGCCAGTTACTCCAAGGATAAATCCGCCGCAATGATTGATATTCCACAACGCATCGCCGAAGAACTGGGCGTACAGCCAAAACAAGTGATCGCCGCCATCGGCTTACTGGATGAGGGCGCGACAGTACCCTTCATCTCACGATATCGAAAAGAAGCAACGGGTGCCCTGGATGATACCCAGATGCGCAACCTGGCAGAACGCCTTAGCTATCTGCGGGAACTCGAAGACCGGCGCACCACCATACTCGCCAGCATTGAAGAGCAAGGCAAGCTAACTGCAGAACTGCGCGCCCAGATTAATCAGGCAGATACCAAGACTCGCCTGGAAGACCTTTACCTACCGTATAAGCAAAAGCGCCGCACCCGTGCCCAGATCGCCATTGAGGCAGGTATAGAGCCTCTGGCGGACAAGTTGTTTTTAGATCCTATGCTCGACCCCAACGTCGAAGCGACCGCCTTTATCAATACCAACCCCGATTTCAAAGACGCCTTCAATGATGTCAAAGGTGTTCTGGACGGCGCCCGTCAAATCCTGATGGAACGCTTTGCCGAGGATGCCGAGCTGCTAGCACGCTTACGCGCCTATTTGTCAGACAGAGCGCAGCTTACTGCCAACCTGATTGACGGCAAAGAACAGGAAGCGGCCAAATTCCGTGACTACTTCGAGCACAAGGATATTGTCACCCGCGTGCCGTCCCATCGAGCACTGGCGATGTTTCGTGGCCGCAAGGAAAACTTCCTACAATTGAAAATTGATGTAGAGCATGATGAGACGCTTATGCATCCTTGCATGAGCATGATCGCCACGCACTTTAATCTCATCAATACCGGTCGGCCTGCAGATGCCTGGCTTGCTGAAGTCGTACGGTTTACCTGGCGAGTCAAACTTCACCTGCACCTCGAAACCGAATTCATGTCTGACCTTCGAGCACGAGCTGAAGAAACCGCTATCGAAGTCTTCGCCCGCAACATCAAAGAACTGTTACTCGCGGCGCCTGCAGGTCAGAAAGTTACCATTGGTCTGGATCCCGGTTTGCGCACAGGCGTTAAAATCGCTGTGATTAGCAACACCGGTCAGTATCTCGACAGCACCGCTATTTATCCCCATGCACCACGCAACCAATGGGACGAATCTATCGCGGTACTCGCCGCGCTCGCAAAAAAATACCAGGTGGAGCTACTCGCCATTGGCAATGGCACTGCCTCGCGGGAAACGGACAAACTATGTGGCGACTTGATCAAACGCCACCCTGAATTAACCCTGCAAAAGATATTGGTCAGCGAAGCCGGTGCGTCGATCTATTCCGCATCAGAACTTGCCGCAAAAGAATTTCCTGATCTTGATGTGACGATTCGCGGCGCGGTCTCTATCGCCAGGCGCCTGCAGGATCCTTTGGCTGAACTTGTGAAAATCGAGCCTAAGTCCATCGGCGTCGGCCAGTATCAACATGATGTCAGTCAGGTACAGCTGGCTCGCCACCTAGATTCCGTGGTTGAAGATTGCGTGAACGCCGTGGGCGTCGAGGTCAACACCGCATCTGCCGCGTTATTACGTCGCGTGGCCGGCTTGAGCCAAAGCATCGCCGACAATATCGTCGACTATCGCAATACCAACGGTCAGTTCAGTAGCCGCGAACAACTTAAATCTGTCCCTAGACTCGGCGACAAAACCTTTGAACAAGCGGCAGGATTTCTCAGAGTTCGCAACGGCTCGAATCCACTGGACGGCTCAGCTGTGCATCCGGAAGCCTATTCTGTGGTTGAGCTGATCGCAAAAAAAACCGGCCAGCCAGTTAAACAATTGATCGGCAATAGCGCCCTCAAGGACATTGACGCCCGCGATTTCACCAGCGAGCACTTTGGCTTGTTTACAGTCAAAGATATTATTGCGGAATTGGAAAAACCTGGTCGCGACCCTCGCCCTGAGTTCAAGGCAGCACAATTGCAGGACGGCGTTGAAACCATGAAAGATCTGGTGGACGGCATGATCCTTGAAGGTACTGTCACGAACGTCACGAATTTCGGTGCCTTCGTCGATATCGGCGTTCACCAAGACGGTCTCGTACATATATCTGCGCTGGCGAATAGTTTCGTGAAAGACCCCCACGATGTGGTCAAGGCTGGCGAGATCGTCAAGGTCAAGGTTCTCGAAGTTGACCTAGAACGTAAACGCATTGCGCTGACTATGCGCCTCACCGACGAACCCGCAGTGAAAGGCCCGCAGGACTCATCGACCAAGCGGCCTGGAGCCAATCAGGGGGCTCGTTCTCGGCAGAATGGCAAACCCAACTCGGCACCAAAAGCCACCAAAACAACAGCACCGCCAATCAACAACGCCTTTGCGCAAGCCATGCAAAAAGCCCAAGAGAAGGCCGACAAACCGAGCTAGGTTAGTCGCAAAAAAAGAGCCGGCTGCGATCGTTTAAGACAAGCAACAGCAGCCGGCTTCAATGACTCAAACGCCACCCACTAAAACGTTAAATTGAAACTCAGGGCGGCGGTCATACCTGGCTTTTCCTCGAAAGTATTCACCCCATCGCGCTCAATGATCACGCTTTCATTTAGCAAATTCTGTAGTTTGCCGTTAATTGTGATCAACTCAGTTGGATACCAGCTGTAGGTAAAATCCAAGGAATGAAACGGCAACTCAAAGCCATCAGGCGCGCCATTTCGACCCGCTAAATAAAGCCGCTCACCGAACACGTTGTAAACTAACGTAGCCGAATGCTGACCATTCATCGAGTCAAATCCCACCATAAGATTTGCCACATAGTTCGACGCCCCACTCAATTGCCGAACATTGTTGGTCGGCGCATCTGCCTGAGCGCCCGCTTTGATTTCAGTATTCTGAATCGTCAAATTACCTTGCACAAAGAAAGGCTCAAATGACTCGCCGAGGAAGCCTAAGGATTTAAGTCCATCTAGCTCAAGACCTGTGATCTGGCCCGACTCCGCATTAATAATTTCGCGGGCACGATTCGTGTCACTGGCTGCTGACTCATAAAACTCAATCGGGTTAGTGATATCTTTTCGATAGAGGGTGATCGAAAATGTGTCGTCATTCGCGAAAAACCACTCTGCACGAATATCGATATTAACAAAGTCAGCGGGACGGACATCAGGATTTCCGTCAGTCAGATATCCTGTCCTGGCATCAATATAGCTGGCATCAGTAAGCTCGCGTAAATCGGGACGAACCACTGTCTCGCTCCAGCCAAATCGTAGCTGGAATATTTCTGCCCACCAGTCCGACATGTAGGTCAGCGAGACCGATGGATAAACCTTGTCGTTTCTATAAGTACCGCGAGCCAGTATGACAGGGTCATTTGATATTTGCGGGTTGTCTATCCCGTTACCAAAGATATTCCAGTCAAGAGCCACTTGCTTGTAGTCTTCCCAGCGCGCTCCAACCGAGGCTCTCCACCTATCATCGAGGGTCCAATCGAGATTGCCAAAGACCGCATCGGTCATCGTTGCCGCTAAATAACTTTGATTGTTGGTCCCTATCAGATCGAACACAAAACCATTCGCCGGGTTGGTCACATTCGCGTCAGAAAAGACAGTACCGAGAGGGCCCGTTAGGACTGACGGCACATCAACTTGTAAGGGCCCCAACCCGAATTGGGCCTGACGATAGGTGCGAGATTTCTGACCATGCTCGGCGCCGGCACTTAATTCGATGATGGACCTTGCTGTCTCGATCGGCAGTACAGCCTGCCAGCGATAACTGGTGACGTCATCATCGAGCTGAGTAAACCGAAAATCAGCTGCCGAACTACTCAGGTTGACGCTAGCACGCTCGACCGCGCCCGTTAATGGATCGTTGACTGTCGAGGAAGATACAGACACCTCGTTAGGAATCGAGGTGCGGGCACGGGCGTCGGAATACATCCAATCGACCTTGAACCCGTCTGGCACCCATTCGGGCACCAACCCATGCAATAGCGATCTCGTCTCCGCACCAAGAAAATGCTCGCCGGATATCTGATTCACCGTAAGGTGACGCTCTTCGAATTTTAATGTCTCTCGACGAAATCCCAGCCCACTTGAGAGTTGGGCATTTTCATTAAAAAAGTCATTCCTCGCTACTTCGTCATCCGTGTTTCTGAGATAGAGGCTGGTCATCTTTAGCTCATGATCGTCTGTATATTGGGCACCAAGATTAATCGTAGCGCTAAGATCCGTGGATTTTGTCGACTCTTGCTCTGACTCATACTCCTCGGTTGGTAACGCGAGGCTCCGCGCAATTGTTTGGGTCTGCCGCCATCCGGACTTATAGCCCGCGCTGGCCAGGAAACCAACTTCCCAGTCATCCGTCAGGATATAGTTGTTGCCGATACTGCCTTTAAGATCAACATCTGGGGTCGAGTCTTGCTTGTAGATCGATATATCTCGATTCAAGCCCAAGGCCAGTTGTCGGTTGATCACTTCGGCGTCAGCCAGAACGGCGGCTGGATCGCCTTCACGGCGTAAGCCGCTGAGGATAGCCTGGGCGTTCAAATTACCGGAAAACCGTTGGACAGCCTGACTAAGACTCGGTGCCAACGCACGTGTGCCGTCGTCTTCTCCTAAGCTATCATCATCGCCACCTTGGTAGGTCAGCATCTCGCCGCGGGATGCTGTATTGAAGCCGCTTCCGATTGTAACCGAGTAAGTAAAATCATCAGGTATGCCACGGGTGCGGATATCGATGCTACCCCCACCGAACGCCGCTGACTTATCCGGGGAATAGGATTTCTGGACCGCCAAGGTTTGAACCACTGAAGTTGGAAAAATGTCTAAGGGGATCACATTTCGACTAAGATCCGGCGATGGAATCACCGCACCATTAAGGGTAGTGCTGGAATAGCGCTCACCCAAACCGCGCACGTAAACAAATTTGTTACCCACGAGAGACAAACCTGAAACACGCCGTAGTGCTGCGGCGACGGTGGAATCACCGATTCGCTGTATCATTTCAGCGCCCATAAAGTCCGCGACGACATCTTCGCTGATGCGCTCGTCAACGAGTTTTGCCGCAGCTGTTCGCAGCCGACCCAAAACCACCACTTCTTCCATTTGCTGCCGAAATTCTGTCAATGCTGCGACAGATTGCTCGGGCTCTTGCGAAGACACTTGCATAGATTGATCAATGTCTTGCGCCACTGCATTCATCTGCCAGGCCAGCAGCATGGTCATGAGATAGTGCAGCGGTCTCACCTTGATTACATTCAAAGACTTCATTGCTCGCCTCTTACTGGTCAGCTAAATCAAAAGGGCGCGGCAGGTATCATTCAGCCGCGCCCGGAGGAGCACCAAGGTATATGTCATTCAAACCACAGAGCGACATCGTTACCTGACGCGTCTACTGCACGCTGACCGGCGTGAATCCCGTACGTCCAACCTGCGGTCCAATCTAAGGCGCTAGTGCTCAATGCGCCGATATAGGCAGCGCCGCCAACTGGCGCAGATGCCGTGGGAGCCGCGCCGTCGACCAGCATATTGGCAAACGCAACCGAATAAATTGCAGGCGTTCCTTCGAGTAATACCAGCGCGGTATTACTGGTCGCTGTCGCATCGTCAGCTGTGACGACTGTCGCGAACTGGGCACCAACACTTTCAGCCCATGCTTGCTGAGTAGTAAGGTTCGGCAAAGTACCGCCAGAAGTCGGCTCAACACAGGCGAAGATCACAGAATTCAGTTGCACCTTGCCATCCTGCGCGGCCTGCGGTGTACCCTTGTCGAGCCTCAGGCAGTAGTTGCCGGTCGCAGGGTCTTCAACACTGAACGCAGAGATCATCAGCGTGTTGTTTATCGTCGGCTGAATGTCTTCACGAAACAGAAAGCCGTGGCCCTGTGAGTGAGTCCCCGTCGCCGCCGTATTGGTAGACGTGATGCAGGTGAGGTTGTTGATGGTGGGCGTACTCATCAGGCCCTGCGCGACAGCCGCCAAACCAATCGGTGCGGTCCAGCTGCCAACGCCATCAGATTCTATGCAGTGGTCACCATCCGTTTCAGCTTGGATGACCAGTGCGTTGGTGATTGTGCCGGCGTAGCCTTCGTCGATATCAATAGAGTCGTCACGGACATACATGGCCACGTAGTTATTGATATTGACGGCGCCGCCGAACATCTCAATGCCATCATCATAGCTTGAGTAAATTTCGAGATTGTTGACAATCGTGTTGCTGCCAACACCGCCAAAGGAGATACCGTTAAGTTCATCACCATTAGCCACTTCGGCCCCTGGGTGCTTGACGATCACATACTCCAGTCGACCCGAGCTGTCGGTGTTATCAGACCCGCCATACTGAGACTCATCCAGTCCCGCCGCACCTTCCGCATCAACGTGGCAGTCAGTTGTCGCCAGGTCGCCAGCAGCGGCAGTGCCTGTGTAGGCGCACTTGTTGGTAATACCAAAACCGTTTATCACCACGCCGCCCCATTGTTGAACTGCGTCAAATGCCAGGGTTGGTAAGGCGGCACGGGCACTTTCAACATCAGAGATAGACGTCAGGGTGATGGGTTCGAGTTGAGTACCCGCTGCGAATATTTGCGACCCACGATTGACGATCAAGAATTGTTTGGTGGAAGTAAACGCCAGCGTGGCACCCGCTTCAATGGTCAAAGTTGGCCCATCACCACCTTTGCTGATGCCGGCAGCCGCCAGCTTGGCATCTGTATCGTAGGTCTCGCCTACAAACAAGCTACCCTGAAAGACATGGACGCCACCATTATCAAGCTTCGGAATCGTCAGATCGAAAGTTAGATTGTTGCCGGCATCAACAAACGTCGAGGCGTAGATGCAGTCAAGACCGTCAAAGTTACCTTGGATCGTCTGTCCCGCTTCATTGATATAAAATGCGCAATTGACGGTTGTGATCGGGGCGGCGACATTGTTACTGTTGGTTACTGAGTTATCCACGGAAGTGTCTTGGGTAACCGGGCTCACATTGATGTCTCCACCACCACAAGCGGTTAGTGCGGCTAAAACAGTGGTAAATAGTAGTTTGTTCCGGATTGCTGTCATCACATGCCTCTGCTTATGAACTAAAAGTTAGACTACTCATTCAGGTGTTTCTTAGGCGCGCAGCTTAAGGTGCTTTTGTGAAGGTCAAATAAGGGAGATGAAGGTAGGATTAAGATCTCTTGGGAATTAGGTTAATGATGGGGGGGCATGGTACTCAGCATAGAACCCGTTCTCACTTCGAGACCTACTGGCGGGCCACACAAGCGCCGAATTTGCATTGAGGAAACGTTTTATGCCCAAAATATCCAAGCGCTTATTCTCGGGTTCCAATCATCAGGTCTCAAAAAAAGTTGGCATGCCGCCGGGTTCATTGATTCATATCGGTGAGGACCACAGCCGGGAAACCGAAATATCGCAGATCAGCTATAGTGCACTGGGTGTTGAAACTCGCATCCTCGACTCGGTCGACGCGTTGCGTCACTACCAGACTGGTGAAGCCATTACCTGGTTGAATATCGCAGGCTTGGCTGACATCAAGGCGATTGAGGCCATCGGTCAGCATTTCGACATTCACCGACTTGTCCTTGAAGATATTCTCAACACGCACCAGCGACCAAAATGCGAGCATCACGATAATTTTATTTATTTGGTTTTGAAGAGCCTCGTGGTACCCGAATCCGGCGCAGACAGCGCCGCCATTCAAGGGCTCAAGTCCGGCATTCAGTACCAACAGATCAGCATCTTGTTGCTCGACCGGCTCGTGATTACTTTCGAAGAATCCTCTAGTAGCGCCCTTGATCACATCAAGCAGCGACTGAACAACAGCAGCGGTCGTTTTCGCTCCCAAGGAAGTGACTACCTCGCTTACGAAATCCTCGACAGCATCATCGACCAATACTTTGAATACGAGGAATACATGGCCGAGCAGATCGACGATGTCGAGGAGGAGTTGCTGATCAATCCCACTAACGACACCTTGATTCGTATCCAGCGGCTGAAGCGGGAGCTCATCAAGATTCGCCGGATCATCTCGCCCTTGCGAGAGTTGCTCAACGGACTGCTGCGATCTGACTCGCCACTGATTCACGCCGGAACGCATATTTATCTACGAGATGTGTTTGATCATTGTCTGCGAATTGCTGAGATGCTGGACTCCTACCGTGACATGACAACGGGGCTATTGGACATCTACATTTCCAGTATCAGCAACCGAATGAATGAAATCATGAAGGTGCTAACCATCTTTGCCTCGATTTTTATTCCGCTGACGTTTATTACTGGCATCTATGGCATGAACTTCGATGATATGCCTGAGCTCCACTGGCCTTGGGCCTACCCAGCCCTGTGGGGATTGTTTATCAGCATTGCAGGCGGCCTGCTAGTCTACTTCAAACGTAGGCATTGGCTCTAGATACCGGCGAATATGTCGGCAGACGTGTCAGCCTGTAGCGGATTGTTATTGTTCGATTCCCCAGTATCCTCAACTCCTGTATCCTGCATCAAAACAGGGGATGGGCGAGCACATGATCACTGCAATAGAGGCGCTGGAGCGCCTGCGGACTGGGAACCAGCGATTTGTTGACAACCTGACGACACGGACGCCCACGACCCAGGCACAATTAAGCGGTCTGTCCGCGGCACAGGCACCTTTCGCCATCATCTTAGGTTGCTCAGATGCGCGAGTTCCTGCGGAAATCGTCTTCGATCAAGGCCTTGGTGATCTGTTTGTTATTCGGGTAGCGGGCAATATTGTCGCTCCATCACAGGTGGGCAGCGTGGAATTTGCGGCCGCGCAGTTTGGCACCCCGTTGGTGGTTGTACTGGGTCATACCAACTGCGGCGCCATCGATGCGACCATCGCTGAACTCGGTAGACCCTCAGCAGACCAATCACCGAACCTGCACTCCATTGTCGATCGGATTCGGCCTTCCATTCAACCTTTGCTGTTGACCGAACTGATAAACCATCCGGAATTGCTCCGCGCCACAGCCGTGCGAGCTAATATCCAGGCATCCACCAGCCATCTGCGACATGGCTCGCAGATACTGGAGCAACTCATTCAAGAAAAGGGGCTGTTAGTCGTCGGCGCCGAGTATTCTTTGGAGACCGGCATTGTCGATTTTTATGATGCAGTCCACTAACCGGCTGCAGATTTTCTCATGAGCAATGCCCTGACCGTCTTAAAGCAGACCTTTGGTTTTACCGAGTTCAGACCACCACAGGACGAGATCATCCACCGGCTGATCGGCGGCGGCGATGCCATGGTCATCATGCCCACCGGCGGTGGAAAATCTCTGTGCTACCAGATACCGGCGATCGTCAGGCCCGGTTGTGGGGTGGTGATTTCCCCCCTTATCGCCCTGATGCAGAATCAGGTCGATGCCTTGACCGAACTGGGCGTTCGGGCCAACTTCCTGAACTCGACATTGGATCGCGACGCGGCGCAAGCCATCGAGCAGGCCCTGCTTAATGGCGAACTTGACCTACTCTACATAGCACCGGAACGCCTAGTGCAGCCGCAAATGCTCAGCTTGCTGAAGCGCGCTCACATTAGCTTGTTTGCTATCGACGAAGCCCACTGCGTCTCGCAGTGGGGCCATGACTTTCGGGTTGACTACCTGCAGCTCAACCTGCTGCATACAGAGTTTCCCGACGTACCGCGGATCGCCCTGACGGCAACGGCAGATACGCGCACCCGCGAAGAAATTATCGAGCGCCTGGATCTAGGTGCAGCCGGGCACTTCTTTGCGGGTTTTGACCGACCCAACATTCGCTACACCATCGCTCTCAAACAAAATCCGCGGGCCCAGCTATTACGCTTTCTGAAGGACGCGCACCCTAAGGACGCCGGGATTATTTATTGTCTATCGCGGAAGAAAACGGAGGAAACGGCCACTTGGCTGCAGAGCCAAGGATTTAATGCGCTGCCCTATCACGCCGGTTTGCCAACCGAGAAACGCGCCTTGCACCAAACCCGCTTCCTGCGTGAAGAGAGCGTCATCGTCGTCGCTACCATCGCCTTTGGCATGGGCATCGACAAGCCGGACGTGCGTTTCGTCGCCCATCTGGACTTACCTAAAACCATTGAGTCCTACTACCAAGAAACGGGCCGAGCCGGCCGCGACGGCACGCCGGCCGATGCCTGGATGATCTATGGCTTGCAGGATGTCATTAAACTGCGGCAGATGATGGAAGGCTCCGACGGCAGCGAAGAGTTCAAACGCCTGGAGCAACATCGACTCAATGCCATGCTGGGTTTATGTGAGATCACCACGTGCCGCCGGCACGCATTGTTGGCTTATTTCGATGAGGAATCACCGCCACGGTGCGACAATTGCGACACCTGTCTGCATCCGGTCTCGACCTGGGATGCAACAGATGCCTGCCGACGCGCGCTCAGCGCG
>JABMOJ010000195.1 GCA_013204195.1 SAR86 cluster bacterium | reverse complement strand
TTGATATCAATGATTTGAGCCCCGCGGGCCTGGTTCAAACGCGCCGCTTCAGCCATCATTTCGGGCTCTGCGCCCGCGATTTGAATCCAGCGTGGCCCCGCCTCATCGTGATAGGCAAGGCGCTGGCGAGATTTCACGGATTTCCACAAGCGAACATCACTGGTGATCATTTCAGACACCATCCAGTGGGCGCCGAATTGTCGGCACATATTTCGATAAGGTCTATCGGTGACGCCAGCCATGGGCGCGATAATCACTTGACTGGCGTGCTGGTGGGGCCCGATCGTTAGCATAGAATTTTTAGCGGTCGCTTTATTCAGATAGGCTGCATCTTACCGTAATCTGTGGTCAATCAGGAAGCCGGCTCGACCATCAGATCATAGCCCAGCGCCGCTTTACCTGGGTCAACAATAGACAACGAAAGCCGAACCTCTGTCTGCGCTGGGAAATATCGCAACCCCACCAACTCACCCGCCAGATAGTCTCCCGGCGTAAAAGTTCGCTGGGCGACATGAGCACCGTTAACATCGACGAAAGATAACCTCAGGTTCGGAAATACCTGACCGAAGGCACCCGAATTTTTAATAATCGCATCGACCTTCAGGGCGTTCGGTATAGTCGGATGACTGCGCACGATCAATTCAGACGCGGTCAGAGCAGCGCTGTTTTGATAAGTCTGAAGCTGGCAACCGACATACCGACAAAATTGCTGGTAGTAAGGCCTTGTTATCACATTTTGCGCCAACCGATCTTTCGTATACCAGGTATATTGAGCCCCGAGGACCAACAGCAGTAACAAAGCGCCGATAGCCCAAGGCCATTGGCGCGACACGCTTAATGCCTCGGGAGCACCAAAAATCTCAGCAGGGTCCTGCTCCTCAAATGACAGACGCTGCACCGCGGTATAATCCGGAGCCTCTGATTCTGCCTCAGTCATCACCTCGAGTACTGATTGATCAGCACCAACGGCAAAACCAGTCACGCCCCCATCATCAGGAACTCCTAAACCGACCTGCATCGACCCATCGCCACTCCAGCCTTCATCCCTATCCAGGGATTCGTCATCCAGGGATTCATCGTCCAGGGATTCATCGTCCGGGGCTTCCTCAACTTTAACGCCGGTGACAATATCCGCGGCCTCAACCACAGCCGAACTCTCGACGGGATTTTCGTCGTCATCGTGAAGATCGATCACAGACCCTACCCGGGTCCCTTCCCTGTCAGCTGACTCTAGAACGGCATCGGCCGGCATCCCCGCGCGCTCATTCTGGCCGAGCACGGCGTCGCTCAGCGCGATACCTGCAACCGCATCGGCGAGCTCAGCATCACCCGCGGCGTCTGATAAATAGGCACTTGCGTGAAATACCTCAAGACAAGAGCCGCAGCGAACCGCGCCACCGGCCGCGCTCAGCTGCGTGTTGGTCACTCGAAAGGCTGTCTGGCAGCGGGGACAACGCGTGATATTATCCAGAGTACTCACCGGTTAAGCTGGCTTTTTGGCAGCAAGGCTAACCCAACCATCGAGCTCACCCTCAGCGACAAAATCCAACTTTGCGTAGGCGCTTTTAACCCAATCCTTTTGACCCACCATGATCCCAGACAGCAGCACATGGCCGCCCGGCTTCAAGCTGGCGATAAGATGGTCTGCCAGGTCAATCAGCGGTTGAGCAAGAATGTTGGCAACAACCGTATCAAAGCTCGAGGCCTCCAACGCCTCTGGCATGGAGATCAACAATTGTTCTTGCACCTGATTGCGTGTGGCGTTGTCCAGTGTCGCGACCAGCGCCTGGGGGTCATTATCGATCGCTCGAACATGATCAGCACCCAACAAGAGCGCCGCTATGCTGAGAATTCCTGATCCGCAGCCAAAATCTAAGACCGCTTGCCCGGGGACCATGTTGCCTTCGAGCCATTCCAGACACAGTCGCGTGGTCGCGTGAGTGCCTGTTCCAAAGGCCAAACCCGGGTCAAGCTGAAGAATGATGGCATCCACTGCAGTCACTTCACGACCTGAGGGGCAAACCCAAAGGCGCTGACCAAACTGCATGGGGTGAAATCGCGTCAACCACTCCCGCTCCCAGACGCGATCACCAACGACTTCGACGAAAAGTACCTCGATGCTAGCTTCGGAGAGCCTGCTGCGAACGCTATCAACATCCACATCCTCCTCATACAAACCCGTCACAATCACATTTTCCCAAACGGGCTCCTCGCCAGGACCGGGCTCGTAAATAGGCTGATCTTCGGCGTCAATCACGGTCACAGAGACAGCGCCTGTGTCCCAAAAAATATCTTCAATCAAGACCAAGCTGGTGGTTGTACCAGCGACGGCTACGGTTTTCCATTCCACTGTGCGTTCACATCCTATGTTGTTCGTGACACTATTGTTGAAGTTGCTCGCTATTCAAGGCGCGCACTATTCATGATTTTGTTCTTTGCGACTCGCGGGGCTGCGGCTAAAAAACCTACCTTAGTCATTGCAGTGACACGGCGATTAGCCTACCGAGACTGACGCCACTTGCCGCGCCAGCAACACTGACCACACTGCAATTTGGTCAGCACCGGGCCTCGAACCCTCTGTCTGCGGCAGAACTGGCCGCTACTTGCTTGCGGCACAGTCCTTAGACCCTAGCCATAGCTGCTTGTAGCGCCAACCCATAGCCTTGAGCGCCTAGACCCGCAATCACTCCCACGGCCACATCGGACAAGTAGGAATGATGCCGAAAGGCCTCACGGGCATGGACATTGGAGAGATGGATTTCGATAAACGGAATGGCAACACCTAACAACGCATCTCGAAGCGCTATGCTAGTGTGGGTCAGCGCGCCGGGATTAATGATGATGTAACTCACACCCTCTGTCTCCGCATGATGAATTCGATCAATTAACTCATGCTCAGCGTTACTTTGCAGCGCTAAAATCTCATGCCCCGCTGCCAGACCCTGGGCGGCCAGGTCCTGGATGATACTAGCAAGTGTCTCATAACCATAAACTTCAGGTTCACGCCGACCGAGCAAATTGAGGTTCGGTCCATTAAGCACGAGTATTTTTGCCATTTTGTCGCTTTCCAGAATAAATTGCTGAGATTAATATGTCGCGGCCACAATTTTCTACAACCAGTCTAATGGTGACATCTCTTTATGATCAGCCCAAGGGCACCGACTGCAGCCGAGGCGGATAACACAACCCAGCTTCTGCGCAGCCTTGATATTCGACCTGCACCGGCCCCGACGCCGCATTCAGCGGCACGGCGAGCTCCAATGTGCCATGATACACCCGCACCAGACCGAAGGTTTCATCCAACTTCTCGACACCCTCGGGCAATACAACCTGCACAGCAACACCGTCTTGAACCAACCTGAGTCGATCTCGATATAAATAGTAGCCTGGTGCAATCTGCCAGCGCAGAAGCAGCTGCTCATTGACCGATAAAGCGGTAAACTGGAAGGCTTGATCTACCGGCAAGAATGTCTGCGCGCCATTAACGGTAAACGGCGCGTGCGGAAACGAGGTGCTGGAAAACTCAGACGCCACCGCAGACAAAGTACAGAGCCAAGCGCTACTAACCATTAATAGAGAACGCGTTAAGACTCGCATCATGGTCTTCATCAATGTTCACTCACGGGATAATTTATTATATTGCCGCACAAACGCCACCATATCTGCTTTATTTTTCTGACATTCGTACTGTGCAGCTGCCAGCTTGCGCTGCCAGCGCTCGAAAGTAAAACCTCTGCCTCGAACATCGACCAAGCGTCAAGACCGATATCATCGAGGAGTCGGGCCGCGCCTGACGCACACCGACAGCATATCATCGCGTTGCTTCAAGCCGGCAACAACGCCCTGCGCGACAGCCGGCTAACGACACCCGATGACGACAATGCTTATCTACGATATTCCCAGGTACTTAACCTTGAACCTGAAAATACCGAGGCGCTGCTCGGCTTATCAAGGATTGTTGACGCTTATCTGGAATTAGCCATAAACCAAGCTAACAGAGGAAAACTTCGCAGCGCGAAAGACTTCGTGAGTAAAGCCCGCTCGGTAGATCCCGGCCATACGGGCATCCCTGCTATAGCGACAATGGTTGAAGACCAATCACACACCAATATGACTGACTATCTGCTGCCTGACGCATCCTTGTCAACGCTTGCAACATTGAATCGCGCATCCACAGCAGACACCGAATCGCAAACACCAGCGCTGCAGAATACCGATTATCCCGCTTCGCTGACGCATGCAGCACGGGCAACGGCCACGATATTGCAAACAGCAGCCCGCCAAATCGAACAGACCAATGCTTCCATCATCATACGCGCTAGCTCAGATGCCCTCGGCCGACAGATTTATCAATATTTAAATCAGGCCACGAGCAAACGTATCCGGGCCCAATTTGAGACCAGCAACCAAACCAGGGTCAGCCTATACTTTCACTGAAGATTAGGCTTCTCACTTACTTCGACAATACCGCAGCGATAAGCGGCTCAGATGAAGCAGACCCGCGGCCGGTTTTTCGTTAACATAGCAGCCTAATCATTCTCCTCGGGGAACAGAACTTGAGCGCTTTCGATAAGATTAATACCGGAATTTCCGACAGTTTCGAAGTGTCATCTACCAACAGCTCGATCAGCAAGGGCTTAGGCTTGCTCTTCCTATTGATTTTAGTGGCCATAGGCGTTGTCGGCTATTTATGGGATTCGGAGCCAGAGCAATTTGACGTCATAGCCTTAACTGCAGCAGAGACCCAAAAAGTCGACGTCCGCGTCGTTCGCGGCAGCACCACCGTGGCAGTGACCATCGGTATCGCCGATCAACTGCTACACAAGCGCGGCGGATACTTGACGAATGACATCAGCCCGCCAGGTATCTGGATGGACAATGTGCCTAACTGGGAGTTTGGTGTACTGGTTCAGGTCCGCGATATGGCGCGCACCTTAAGAAACAATATGAGTCGCTCTCAATCCCAATCCATTGAAGATATTGGCCTGGTCACCGCCGAAAATCAGTTCTATTTCGATAGTGATAGCTGGATGCTCCCTGCCAGCGAAGACGAATATCGCCGAGGTATTCTTGCCTTGGAGGATTACCTGGCACGCCTGGGCGCCCAAGATCAACCATCGGCCCAATTTTACGCACGAGCAGATAACCTTCAGACCTGGCTGTCAGAAGTGGGCACCCGCCTCGGCAGTCTTTCCCAGCGACTAAGCGCCAGCGTGGGTAAACGCCAGCTCAATACAGCGCTAGCCGGCGACTCTGCCGCCACTCAGTCAACATCGACCCAGCCCGAAACCGAGATGAAGACCCCTTGGAGCGAACTAGATGATGTTTTTTACGAGGCTCGAGGCACCACCTGGGCACTGTTACACCTGTTACGCGCGGTCGAAATCGACTTTAAGGACGTGCTTGAGAAGAAAAATGCAGTGATTAGCTTACGCCAGATTATCCGTGAGTTGGAGCCTACTCAAGACACCCTCTGGAGTCCCGTGATCCTTAACGGTGATGGTCTAGGCATACTCGCCAATCATTCTCTGGTAATGGGATCTCACATCTCCAGAGCCAATGCCGCCATTATTGATCTTCGTCGCCTGCTGACAGAGGGTTAAATTTTCCCGCAAAACAAGCTTCATCGCAGGAACCTCAAACTTCTTCATTATTATTCACGATTTAACCTATATCGTCAGACCGAGACACGCCCGCGCTTTTGTAATATGGTAGGTCGTCTAGCGTGCGCCGGCTTCGGCAGGCTCCCGAAACAGCAGAAAGATCCTTAATAATAATCAAATCGGAACTGACTATGATTGATATATTTGATACAAGCTTGCCACCCTTAATCGGCGTGCTAGGAATGGTTTGTGCCTTTGTTATCTATATTGTGATGACAGGGTATGAAGAAGGCGGAGAAAAGATCAAGAAAATCGCTAAAGCTATCCATGAAGGGGCCATGACCTTTATGCATCGCGAATACCGCATGCTATTCCTGTTCGCTGCGCCTTTGTTCCTGATCCTGCTCGTCTCGCCACTGGGCGTCAATACAGCTCTGGCGTTTGCGGTCGGTGCAATCACTTCTGCACTGGCAGGCTACCTGGGTATGTTTGCAGCCACCAAGGCCAACGTTAGAACAACTCACGCCGCGCAAACCTCTGGTGCCGCTGGCGCTCTGACGGTCGCTTTCTATGGTGGCTCGATCATGGGCTTGTGTGTAGCCTCACTAGGACTCATCGGACTCGGCAGCCTGTACTGGTACTTCGGCGGTGATCCTGAAGCCCTTCACGCAATCCATGGCTTTGGTATGGGCGCATCTAGTGTTGCTCTGTTTTCTCGAGTCGGCGGTGGTATCTTCACCAAGAGCGCCGATGTGGGGGCTGATCTCGTGGGCAAAATCGAAGCCGGTATTCCAGAAGACGACCCCCGCAACCCAGGTGTGATTGCCGATAATGTCGGTGATAACGTTGGTGACGTTGCCGGTATGGGATCTGACATCTTCGAGTCCTATTGTGGCGCCATGATTGCAACCATTGCGATCGCCTCAACCCTCGCCCTCGGTGGCGAATTCGGGATCAGCGCCCTGGCACCTCTGGCGACGGAGAAAGGCCAGCAAGTACTGATGTTCCTGCCTCTGGCACTGGCATCAATCGGCTTGTTATGTTCAATTATCGGCATTCTGGTAGTTCGCAGCATGTCTAACAGTGCACCAGAAACCGCACTACGCATGGGCCATCAACTCTCTGCGGTGGCCTTAATTATCGGCGCCTACTTCCTGACTGACTTCGCCGGCATTTCACTGAATGTCTGGTGGGCGATAGTAGCCGGTACAGCCGGTGGCATCCTTATCGGTCTCGTCACTGAGTACTATAC
>JABMOJ010000194.1 GCA_013204195.1 SAR86 cluster bacterium | reverse complement strand
TCGGCAATCATGTCCTTCTGCAACAACGGCAGAATTTTCAACGGATCATTAACCTCACGCGTGGTGACAAAACCACTGGCAAAACTGGTCACACCATCGTTGTTCTCCATCATATTGTAGTACACCCGCGGCGCACCCTCTCCCACAAACCATTGGCTTGAGACCACTTCATCCATCGCCATCAGGCGCTGTCGAACCCGCTGAGCAACAACCTGAGTATCGGCCAACGAGGAATTGACGGGCAATATGATCTGCACCTGAAACTGGTTCCTGTCGACCGGTGGGAAAAATGAACTGGTCAGGGTGGTCGCCAAGACAAAACCAGCCAGGGGCAGCACCATAGCAATGAGCACACCACCGCCAGGGTGCGTCACGATCCAGCGAATCGAGCGCCTGTAGTTTCGCGCCAGTGCGGCATTGGTGTAGCCCTTAACCCACCAGGAATCGTGGTCAGAGGATTTGATCGGAAATCTCCGGTCAAGGTAGGCTGCAAATGTCGGAATTAGCGTCATGGCCAGCAGAAAAGACGCGGATACTGACAACATCACTGAAATTGCCATGGCACCGGTAAAATCTCCGGTACCACCGGGGCTGGTAGCGATCGGCATAAAAGCAAATACCGTGGTGGCTGTCGACGCCAGCAAGGGCACAAACAGGTGCTTAACCGATTGACTCACCGACGCCGCAAGCGGTCGACCCCGACGACGATTGATCTTGTATTCTTCAACCACCACAATCGCGTTATCGATAAGCAAACCCAATGCGATAATCAGCCCTGTGACCGACATTTGGTGCAAGGGGATAGACATTAGGCTTAGGCCAGCTAATACCATACACAGGGTCAAGGGTAAGGCCGCGCCCACTATCAGCGCCGAGCGGACACCCATCAAGAAGAACAAGGCCAACAGCACCAAAACAATGGCGGCGGTGAGGTTCAAGGCTAGATCACTCAGGCGTTCTTGCGTGTAGTAATTCTGATCGATAACCACTTTTAACTGCACCTGATCAGGCAGCTCGCGGGCATAATCTGCGGCTATTTTTTTAGCCGCAGCGGTCCACTGATCCACTCGCCGCCCGGTTTCCATAATGGTTGTCACCAAGATGCTGCGTTGACCGTCAATGATCGCCAATGTCGGCGGCGGATCAACATAGGTCTTTGAGACACTGGCGATATCGCCGAGACGCATAAAATTGCCATTCGTCTGTTTGCGAATTGAAATGCTTTTGATGCGTTCGACCGAATCCAAATCGCCCTTAACCTCGACAATTAAGGAACTCCCTTGAGTATTGAGTTCCCCAGCAGCCACTTTGGTGTCTGAGGTTTGAATAATACCTGCCAGGTTGTCGATAGACAGATTAACCCGAGCTAGCGCGTCGGCATTGACCGCCACCAAAATCTCTTGTTCCGGCTCGCCGAACAAATCCGTTTCTTTAGTCCCCGGTAATGCCGCCAAGCGACTCTTTAATTCCGTGGCGATCCGTTCCTGAATTGAATCCGGGGTATTTTTAGCGACAATGGCGAAGCCTAGCGTCACCGCTAATGGTCCACGCGCTGTCAATTTCGGTGTCGATGCCTCCCTAGGCAAGTCGTTAGCTAAATCGCCCAGCTTGTCACGCGCCTCACTCCAGACCAGCTCGACCTGATCTTTGCCGACCGAGTCATACAACTCAACATCAATGAATGCATAGCCGGCTCGAGTGGACGATCGTAAGGTCTTGATCTCTGGTACTTCCCGCAGAGCATTCTCCACCTTCTCAGTCACCAGTGTTTCCATCCGCAATGCCGAGGCGCCAAGCATATAGGTCTCGACGCTGGCGTAGCGCTCCGTCATGGTGGGATCTTCCTGCCGGGGCAGGTTTAAAAATGCTGAAACACCACTTAACACGATGAAGCCGATCGCCAGGAATGTCAGCCGCGGTAAACGGAAAAACAGGTCGCCCAGACCCGAACGGACTTCCGCCTCTGGGTTTTTGCTGGGCGGTAACGCCGAACTATTCACGGGTCAGACTCGCGCTGGCCGACCCAATGGTGGGTTTTTCGCTAGTGATATTTACCCGCTGTCCCGGAACGATTCGAGCGGTGCCACCTGCCACGATACGCTCGCCATCGCGAAGCGTGCCACGAACAAAGACCGCATCGTCACCCCGATGAATAATTTCCACCAGACGGGTCTCAACAGTTTGTCCGGCCGACCCTGAGGTGATTGCAAATACCGACCACAAACCC
>JABMOJ010000193.1 GCA_013204195.1 SAR86 cluster bacterium | reverse complement strand
TACGAATTGCGGGCAAGAGGGAACATCGGGGGGGTTATGCGAGAAAACGTGGAATGCTGCCGCAATGCGGCAATAATTTCAGCCGCGGCAGGGCTTGGGCCCATTAAGGGAATCCAGCCATCGCCCAAGCGCGCGCAACGCCGAATCAGCGCCGGCGCACTGCCACCGAACCAAATAGGCACGGGCTTGGAGGGACGTGGATTGATGCCCGCCTGATTAATGCGATGATACTTGCCGGTATAATCCAGCACTTCCTCTGACAACAGGGCCCGCAACACCTCTATCTGTTCCGACTGCCGAACACCACGGGTTGAGAAGTCTTCGTTCAGGGCCTCGTACTCAATTTTATTCCAGCCAGTACCCACACCCAAGCGCAACCGGTTATTAGATAAAATGGCGACCTCTGCAACTTGTTTCGCCACCAAAACAGTCTGACGTTGAGGTAAAATCAAGATGGTAGTCACCAGCTCAATAGTCTCAGTGAGTGCCGCGATAAATGCCAGTGTCGTCAGAGGCTCGTGGAAGGCAATATCCTTATCATAGACACCGCGCCAGCCACCCGGCCGATTAGGATCAGCACCCAAAACGTGGTCATAAATTAACAATTGTCGGGCACCCAGAGCTTCCGCACCCTGAACATAGGCTTTTAGTGCACCGGGATCATTACCGATCTCGTTATGAGGCAAGACCACTCCTAATTCCATCGACTACTCCCCAGGTTACTAATGCAAAAGCACGTGACGGAAAACCGTTAGGCAAAAAGTGCGGCTAGACGCCAATCCAGGACCTTGACCCTATCTTGACGACAGGCAAAGGTTTCAACGTGCAAGACCGCAAGTCCGGCACCTTGTTTGTTCTCAACAGGTAGCAGTGACTCGATCGTCACCTGCGACTCAAGAACATCCTCTTCGAATACCGGCGCCACGTGATCGCAACGGAACCAGCCTAGGATCGTTAGCATTCCGGGCAATGCCCTAGTCAGCTGCGCTGCAGCCATCGCTATAGTGTGCCCACCATAGACTAACCGTTGACCGTAAACGCTACGGGTGGCGTCCGTATGGGTCATGGCCATATTCAAGGTCATACGCACAAGCTCCGGCGCCAGAGTCACTGTATCTCGAGCCTCTATCTGAATCGTGCTGCCGGCTTTGAGCGCGCTGAAGTGCGGCGCCTTGACTCGCGTTCGAAAGGTTTCAAACTGCCAATCCGGCACTAATGCCAGAAGTGCTTCGGGCTCAATGGTGTCCGGCATATTGGCAAAATCATCTTGATGGCCGGTATTAGCATTCGGATCTCGGCAGGGAATCATCGGACAGCGCCAAAACAACATGACTGTTTCGTCATGCTGGTTCTGAACATGAATTTCGAGCGCAACCATACCCGATGCAGGCCGACCTTCTCGGGACTTGTTCTGGCGCAAACCTACAACCCGGGTGCTCGTCGTCAGAGTGTCACCAATAAAGACCGGTCGTTGGAGCTTCATTCCGCGGTAGAACAGATTACCCATAACACGCTGCGAGGGAATGGTACTCTGCCCGATAGCCAGGTTACAGACCAAAGACGGGTTCACCAGTGCTCTGGAATGTCCGGTGACCGATTGCGAGAGGACATGATCAAGCGGTAAACGTAATCGATCACCAAACAACGCCTGGTGGATAGCGGCGTGCCCCTCTGTAATAGTGACTGCGGGGACATCACTGTAATCGTCCCCGACTTTAAAATCTTCAAACCAAGGCACTGGTGCTGTCATTGTGATTTGCCTCGCGCCGAGATCGGCCAAATTTCTTCCACCAACCCGTTGCGATAAGGATAATAGAAATCATACAGATTGACAGTTGGATCACAGTGCGGCGTTAACATCGTCATTCTATCGCCGAGTTGAATATCATGAGACGGGTTATTCAAACGCACAATACCATGCTCGTCTCCACCCCAATGATATACAACACCCTCTATATCTCGAAACTGCGGTGCCACCGAATCAGAGGCAAAAGATTTATAACCCGCGTCGACGGTAATCAAGTGCTTCTGAGGTTGACTGATCGCCGTCACCAGAACAAACAGCGACGGCTCGAAAGCGTCGAACAATTCACTGGCTTGACCGCCTATTTCACGGTACTCAACATCCATAAATGCGTATGAGCCAGCCTGCAGTTCCGTTAGCGCACCGATCCCGGGCTCGATGTCGAAGGTACCGGTACCACCGCCGCTGAACACGTCGACGACTATCCCATTCGCCTGGAACAGCGCACGAGTCTCGATACCCGGAGCCAACAATTCGACATACTTGGCCCGACGCTTCTCAAAACCCTTAATATGCATACAATTGCCGATATACATCTGTAGACCAGAAAACTTAAGGTGCGGGCAATCGTTGACAATATAGTGGCCCAGCGACAAGGCCGGATCACCACAGGCAATACCCGTTCGTCCCATACCTGGGTCCAGGTCAATCAGGACTTTAAGATGCACCCCAGCTTGCTCGGCCGCGGCATTAAATTTTTCGGCGCCGTTGATATGGTCAACGACAATGCGTATTTCCGCTGAACGTGTGGCCATCGCAATGACTCGGCCGATTTTGTCCGCCGTGACCACCGGTGAAGTAATCAGAATATTATCGACGCCGCCAGCCAGCATGACCTCGGCCTCGCTCACTGTCGCCGCGCAGACGCCCAACGCCCCATTCTCAATTTGTTTGCGGGCGATGATCGGTGATTTGTGCATCTTGGTATGACCCCGCAAACCCATACCGTGCTTCTGCAGGTGTTGCTGCATCTTGGCCAGATTGCGTTCGAAGATATCGAGATCTAGCACCAGCGCTGGGGTGGGCAGACTCGCAATGGGTACCGGCGGATCCAGCCGAATCGGCTCGATGGGCACCTTGCGCAAGGTGTCTTGCATAAATTGCTCTAGTGTCGTCATCGTCGCTTCCCACCGCTTAAAGCTTGTAAAGTCATCTCAGTGTACATGAATTATCTCGACGATTAATCGCAGTGGATATTGGCGCACATTAAATCTTTTTCGGCTTGGAGTGTTACATGATGAATATTAAAACGCGCGCGCAGGTCGGCGCTGATTCGGGCGTAGTTTTCCGAATCTTCCCACAGCGTGTTTTCAGGCATCACTAAATGCGCGGTCAAACTGTTTTCCTGGGTGCTCATGGCCCAGATATGCAGATCATGGACCTCGTTCACGCCGTCTATGCGGCCAAGAAACTGCCGCACCGCATCGATATCGATACCTTGTGGCACTGCATCCAGTATCAGGTTGACCGAATCCCGCAACAATCCCCAGGTGCCAGCTAAAATCACAGCAACAATTAGCAACCCGATCAGTGGGTCAACCCATTGCCAGCCGGTATATAACACGACAATGGCGGCAACGACCACGCCCGCAGAAATGAGCGCATCGTAGGCCAGATGCAGAAAGGCGCCGCGGGTATTCAGATCACTGCGACTGCCTCGCATAAACAACATCGCAGTGCCGGCATTGACAAAAATACCAATAGAAGCGACCACCATAACGGTGATTTCATGCATCGGCGTTGGGGAGAGAAATTTTTGGATGGATTCGTAAGCAATAAAACCCGCGACAAATACCAGCACAACTGCATTGATGATGGCCGCCAGAATCGTCGTTCGGCGAAACCCATAGCTATATAGC
>JABMOJ010000192.1 GCA_013204195.1 SAR86 cluster bacterium | reverse complement strand
TCATCATACCGCACCCCAAAGGTTTCATAGATTCGGCGGTTCTGCATTCTGGAGGGATTTTCAACGGCAATACTGGCGAAAATTGAATTGGGTACGTACAAAGGTCGGCGATCAAAGGTCCGAATCATGGTCAGTCGCCAGCCGATATGCTCAACCGTACCTTCAATTTGCCGATCGGGGCTTCTGATCCAATCGCCTACCGTAAATGGCCGATCCAAATAGATCATCAAACCGCCAAAAAAATTCGCTAACAGGTCCTTGGCCGCAAAACCCACAGCAATGCCACCGATACCACCAAAAGCCATGATGCCTGAAACACTGACACCCAGTGTTTGCAGTACCGACAGTATCGCCGTAATCAGGACCGAAATGCGCAGCAGCTTGCCGATCGCTGTTGCAGTGGTGACATCCGCACCCTTGTGGATAAAGCCACGCTCAGTCTGCTCCACAAACCGGAACAGAAACAGGGCGATCAAACCGACAACCGCGATGTATCGAATCGGCTCGACCATATCGCCGAATCCCGTTTCCGCCTGGGCTGCCACCAACTCTGCGGCCCAGCTGATACCTAGCACCCAGATCATCAATGCCAGAGGCTGGCGGGCAGCATTCAACAGGGCGTCATCCCAGATGGTCCGTGTTTTCTCGATGCCACGCGCTAAGCGATCCAACAGACGACGCGCCACATAGTTGGCGGTCATCGTTGCCAGCACAACGAAGAATACACTGAGGACATCCGGATCTGTCATCCAATGCCACAATAGCTCGGGTAACTGCGCCAGGGTGAACGTATCTGTCTCTGCCATTTGGGCTCCTTTGTCTTACGTATTTACCGAGCAGCGCCAGGCAAAATCATGGTTTTAAAGCGATGATTGGCAGTCTCGAGTAAGCCGTGCCAAATTATAGGGTCGACCACAAGCATCAACGGTTGCTGTCGCTGAGTTGTTGAGGGCCGGACCGTCGTTCGGGCTGCCAGGGATCGAGTCGCCGTCGACTACCCGCTGTGACGCGCCTTCAAGCAGTAAGGGCTCCGTAGTTGACGGTGCCATGGAGCTTGAATCATAAGGCATCAACCAAGTGCCCGTATAACCGGTCTCCTGCAATCTCGCAGCCACAGGGTCCAGTGCGACAAGCGTCGCTGGACCAATAACAACGCGATGCTGAACATCACCCTCGGCCAGCACAGTCATACTCGAGACTCCACCAAAGGACTTGTTTAACTTCAATTCTAATGCCACCGCGGCATCAACATCTGTGGTGCTCTCAACGACCAAATAGTAACGACCGCCCCTATCAACGTCAGCCGTTGATAGGGGCGCGTTGCCCGCTTCCGTAACAACAGCCTGGGACCGAGATTCGGCTACAGTGGCTATAGGAGACTGCACTTCTGCCCCCAAACTCGTTAGCCAAAGATCTGTGACGCCAGTTTTCGCCAACTCGCGCCTTAACGCCAGCAAGGCATCTGGCGAAAGCGACGCCCGTGTCACGACGCGATAATAGATCGCACCGGTGCTTTGAAAAACTTTATAGCTAACATCGAGACCCGTTACCCGACCGAGCCGTTCGGCCTCGCGACTGGCGTTGCCTTCACGAGCGAAACTGCCGACGACCCAATAGTTGTCGAGCGCCTGCACCCCAGCGGATACCAGTAGCAACGATAACACCAGGGCATTTCTCCACCAGCCAACTACTTTAGACATGATATTTTTGACCCTGCATGATTTTAGTTTGCACAACAATCCACTCTTCGGCGCTCTGTTCGGCACACCGCTAGAGTAATCCAGGCCGTCAGACTATCACAGAGCGATTACCGACCAAACGTCTACGCCTAAATTCCTGTTGTAATTGCATTTAACCTGTATATAATCCCAGCTACTGTATATAAATACAGCCGACTCATGCCCGCAGAACCATCACGCGCATTTACTAGGCATATTAACGATATGAGCAGGATAAAACCGCGATGAAAGCAGAACTCAAAAGCCCCACCAAGCTGACGCCAAGACAAGCTGAAGTATTGGCGTTCATCAAGTCTTATCTTGACGAGACGGGTTATCCACCCACACGCGCTGACATAGCCCGTCAGCTTGGCTTCAAGAGCGCCAATGCCTCTGAGGAGCATCTCAAGGCACTCGCCAGAAAAGGGGCTATCGAGATGATACCCGGGACTTCTCGAGGCATTAAATTACCTGAGAGCAATGGCATCCCCATCGTCGGCCGAGTCGCCGCCGGTAGCCCGATCCTGGCGCAGGAACATATTGAAGACTACTGTGAGCTTTCACCGAATTTCTTCAAACCCGCTGCAGACTATCTGCTTACCGTCCACGGTGACAGCATGATCGAATGCGGCATTCTCGATGGCGACCTGTTAGCCGTTCATCGCACCCAGTCGGTGAGTAATGGCGACATCATCGTTGCCCGCGTAGAAGACGAGGTTACGGTCAAGCGCTTGCAAACAAACCGCAGCAAACATCTAATTACCCTGCTGCCCGAAAATGCAGACTACAAGCCCATTGAGGTGGATCTGCGCCACCAAAGCTTCAGCATCGAAGGGCTGATGGTGGGCATTCTGCGGCATTAAGACCAACCCTCTGATAAACGTGCCGAACAAAAGCGTCTCAAACAAAGACCGTGCCTACAACGCGCTTTCTTAGCTCGTTGTAGGCACGCCCACCGCCGCTAAACAGCTAGTCCTGAATAATAGCCACAGCCCGGGTCCAACCGGCCGACGCAGCTCGGATTTTGTGAGGAAAGCATGAAATCATAAATCCGTAGTCTGGTAACACTTCCAGGTTGTGGAGTTTCTCTAGGTGACAATAGCCGATCTCGCGGCCGGCCTTATGGCCCTCCCAAATCACGCTTGCATCACCGGTGGCCAGATATTTTTCTCGCGTATGAACAAAGGGGGCATCCCAGCTCCAGCCGTCGGTACCCGTGACTCGAATTCCTCGCTCTAACATATATAGCGTGGCATCCCGCCCCATCCCGCAGCCAGCGGAAACATAGTCTTCGTGGCCATAGCGTTTGCCTGCTGCCGTATTCACTACCACAATATTCAGGGGTTGCAGTTCATAACCGATGCGCTGCAACTCCGTTTTGACATCGTTGGCGGTAATGACATAACCGTCTTCACGATCGCGAAAATCCAGCTTCACGCCATCCTGCAAGCACCAGTCGAGGGGGATTTCATCAATCGTGCTGGAACGCTCGCCATTATTCATCGTTGAGTGAAAGTGGTACGGCGCATCAAGGTGGGTGCCGTTATGGGTACTGAGGTTGATCTGCTCAACGGCCCAAGCTTCGCCGTCGGGAAGGTCTTCGGCCTTCAGACCGGGAAAGAATGAAGCCAGGCCTTTGACTGACTGATGATGGTCTATGTAGTTGATCTTCGGACCAGCACCCGGCGGGTCAGAAATCACATCATTTTCGAGATAAATCGACAGATCAATCAGTTGTCGCGCCATGCTTTCGTCCTTCTGAGTAGGTCATTATTTGTTTAAGCGCTGAATTTAAGCACTGAATGTAAAAACTTGCGCTTGAGCTCAGCGCCCTGCCACCAGCGCCACCAGCGTCATCTATTGCTGAATTGCTTGGCCTGCGCCTGCAACGCCGCCAAGCCCACCAGCTCATTGAAGTCAGCAAATGCCAACCGTGGCTGGTCTGAGGCCAAAGCGCCAGTGGCGGCCAACTCACCGTAGGCCAGCTGCAAAGTCCGAGCATGGCACAGCAGCGCGGATACCGGCCTCAAAATCAAGCGAAAGCCCATGGCAGCCAGCGCCGCTGGCGCGAACTCCGGCGTCTTGCCATCTTCAACCATGTTCGCCACCAAGGGGACACCAGCAAAGGTGCTGGCGATGATCTGCATCTCTGCCTGGCTCTGTGGCGCCTCAATAAAAAGTATATCTGCCCCGGCATCGAGCATGGCGTGACCCCGGCGTAACGCCTCATCCAGGCCGTTGGTAGCGCGAGCATCGGTACGCGCAATGACCAGAAAATCCGCACTACTTCTCGCGGCGATGGCAGCACGGATCTTCTGCACTGCCTCGTCCATGGGAACTACCAATTTACCATCCATATGCCCACAACGTTTCGGCATTACTTGGTCTTCAAGCTGGATTGCGGCCACACCGGCCCGTTCATAGGCCTGTACCAGGCGCATCACATTCAGCTCACCGCCATAGCCATTGTCGCCATCGGCAATCACGGGCACAGCACCGGCAGCCGCGACGATCTGAGCCGCTCGTTCAGCCATTTCCGTTGCCGTCACCAGGCCGATATCGGGTTTGCCCAGAAGGCTAGCCGCAACGCCAAAGCCCGTCATATACAGCGCCTTAAAACCTGCCTGGCTCGCAATCAAGGCCGAAAGGCCATCATAAACACCGGGCAACATTAGGTAATCAGCATCATTCATCAGTTGTTTTAGCATCGATTTACCCCTAAGACTTTGGAGGAATACTACCATTACACCGCCGGCAGCAGTACATTGAAGTTTGGAGCCCATAGGGCTTCGCCGACAACTTATTGATGTGACTAAATTATCGGAGTAAACCCATGCCCAGACTCAGACAGGTATCCCGCGCCGACGCCGATGCCACGGTACTGCCCTACTATAACGCTCTGTTCGGCGATCGCGATCCTGTCGCCGAACCCGGCACGGCCACAGGCACGCCGGGCAACTGGTGGACCGTGTTCGCCCTAGTCCCTGAGTGCTTCGCTCACGCCGTCGCCGGCTTTCAGTTCTACCGCAGTAAAAAACGTCTGATCAGTCCTAAATTGCGCGAATTGGGCCAGGCCCGCGCCGGCTACAGTCGTGGTAGTCAGTTCGTGTTCTCGCAACACTGCAAGTCATTGCGTGCGGTGGGCTACAGCGAAGCACAAATCAGCGCGATACCCTACTGGCAGAGCACTGACCTGTTCAGTGAGTTGGAGCGCGCGGTGCTGGCCTATACTGACGACCTGGTATTATCTGGCGGTCGGGTTGCTGACGGTACCTTCGATATACTCAAAGCCCACCTGTCTGACGAGGCGATTCTGGAGCTGACGTACATTACCTGCACCTACGAGATGCATGCGACGATGACTCGAGCCCTACGCCTGGAATATGACGACGTGGATGAACGCATCACCGAGATCGCCGCGCCCGATGATGACCTGCAAAAAATGGATTTCATGCGCGCTGTAGACTAACAACATGTATTTCGCCACAGGCGAAAACATGTTGGCTGGCAGGTGTTTCGCGAAGCGAAATACCGAGAAGCAACACGTATTTCGCCATAGGCGAAAACATGTTGGCTGGCAGGTGTTTCGCGAAGCGAAATACCGAGAAACAACACGTATTTCGCCATAGGCGAAAACATGTTGGCTGGCAGGTGTTTCGCGAAGCGAAATACCGAGAAGCAACACGTATTTCGCCATAGGCGAAAACATGTTGGCTGGCAGGTGTTTCGCGAAGCGAAATACCG
>JABMOJ010000191.1 GCA_013204195.1 SAR86 cluster bacterium | reverse complement strand
GTTCGGCACCCATGACCTGATGGTCTTGCGCATGACTGAAGCAGTCTTTCATTTGGCCTAGAATCTGTGGTTCGCCCAAAATCATAGAGTCGAGGCCAGCGGCAACGCGCATGATATGTTTAATCGAGCTGTGGCCCCAGTAGGTGTAGATACTGTCCTTGAGCATGTCAGCCGGCAGTTGATGATAGTCTGCCAGCCAGTGGATGATGGTTTCAGGTTGATTGTGGGCATGAACCGCATAAATTTCAGTGCGGTTACAGGTCGATAATATGGCGAGCTCCTGCAATCCGGCACTGGCTTTCAGTGCGGTTAGGGCATGTGCCAGCTGGCTCGAGGTGAATGCAATCTTCTCGCGCAGGGCAATAGGCGCGGTATGATGATTGATTCCGACAATCAATAAATCCATGGGTGTTTAGCCAGTGTCCTGTCATCTTGGCGTGGTCAGAGTCGTTGAACTGCCGCTGCCGCCAGTTGCAGCGCGGGTTCGACGTTCAGGGAAAAGAAAAATGAACCCCGACACGCTGTTTACGTACTAATTAATCTGTCAAAGTGTCTAGCAATTGCTTCGGTTATCAATGCATCACAACGGACAGCATAAATCCCTAGGTGACGCAGAATAGCCTATTGTACGTTGGTTACGGTATTGAATATAGGCCCGGTCGCAATGTCGACCGGCCAATTGCTCTGCTGCCGTCGACCGTCGTGCTGATGTAGGGCCATAAACATTGGATAAAATTATTGTGAAAAGCTTACCGCAAGCGCCAAAACCACTGGCGTCCGGGTTATTAATGGTGCTCCTGGCGGCCCTTTTGGCTGGTTGTGTGGCGCCAGCGCGAGAGGCCGCAAAGGTGGCGGAGGTGGTGGGTACAGAACCGGTGCCGCCAGCGCTGAGTCTTGTCAAACCCCAGCGCGAGCAAGAGCCTGCAGAGTATGCGGTAGCCGCCTTTCCCCGAGACTCGTTATATCAGTTGCTGGTCGCCGAAGTGGCTGGGTACCGCGGCGATTTAGCCACCGCCCTGAAAAAGTATCTTGAGATGACGATTGAGACCCGTGATCCAGGGGTCGCACGTCGTGCCACCAGCCTGGCGGTGTATATGCATGATGATGACGCGGCGCTTGCGGCTGCCGAGGTTTGGGCAGAGGTTGAGCCAGACAATCTGGATGCGCAGCGCCAATTGGCGAGCCAGTTAATCCGGATCGGCGACCTTGAGCGGGCGCTTTTGCCCATGGCGGCCATTCGCGCCTTGGGCGGGGCCGCGAATTTCGATATTTTTGCTTACCACTCTGCGGAGCTAGAGCCGGCAGAGCGAGAAGGGTTACTGGCAGCGATCCTGCGGATGTTGCAGAACTATCCGGCGGACCCGCAGTTGCTATTTTCTCAGGCCGTTTTGCTGGACCAAAGCGGTCGTTTTACTGAAGCTTTAGAGATTGCCGATCGGTTGCTGCTCGACGAACCCCGGGTCAATATCGTGATTCTAAAGGTCAATATTCTCAAACACAGCGATCGGTTGGCGCAAGCCTTAGGCTTCTTGGCCGCTCGTCTCGAGTCGGGGGAAGACGATCGACGTCTGCGCTTAATCTACGCCCGCTTGTTGTTCGAGTCTGAGCGGCTGGATGACGCTCGACAACAATATGAATTGATTCTCAAGCAGGCGCCGCAAGACGGTGACATCTTGCTGGCGCTGGCTCTCATTGCTCTTGAGCAAGATCGTATCCCTGCTGCTCAGGATTATCTGGCTCAGATGGTGCGCTGGGATCAGCGTGTGGGTGAGGCGCATTTTTATCTTGGTAATATTGCCGAGCAAGAAAATGATCTGGTCGCTGCCGTGCGCGAGTATAGGCTCGCGGGTGGCGGCTATGAATACCTGCCAGCTCAGAAGCGGATAGCGAGCATTTTGATTGATCAGCGACGAGTGGCGGAGGGTCTAAGTCACCTGGCCAAGGAGCGGCTTGATCACCCCGAGTTTTTTCAGCAGTTGATGATGATTGAGATTCAGTTGCTTGGCGATCGCGGTATGGATGAGGAACTGTTTGGTTTGCTGGATCATATTATTGCGCAAGATCCTGAAAACATTGACCTGCTCTACTATCGCGCAATGGCCGGCGAGCGCTTCGATCGATTGGATATTCTAGAACGTGACCTGCAACGAGTCCTCGTCTTAGACCCCCAGAATGCCGATGCGATGAACGCGCTGGGTTATAGTCTGGCAGATCGTACCGACCGCTATGCCGAGGCGTTGGTGCTGATTCAGCGGGCGTTGTTGCTCAAACCACAGGAGGCCGCCTTTATCGACAGCTTGGGTTGGGTGCAGTACCGCTTACAAAATTATGACGAGGCGGTGACCCAGTTACGTCGTGCCTTAGGCTTATTTGACAACGACGAAGTGGCGGCGCATTTAGGTGAGGTGTTGTGGATCCAGGGAGAGCGTGCAGAGGCACTGGAGGTCTGGAACAAGGCCCTTGAATTGGTGCCGGACAGTGAACCCTTAAAACAGGTCATAGAGCGATTAACCCAACCGTGAAATTGATGCCCCGCCATTGGTCTGTCATCTGCTGCTTGGGTTTGCTGTTGTTAAGCGGTTGCGCGACCCACGCCGTGCCGGTAGGTTCATTGGCGGCAGCCTCTAACTGGTCGTTCGACGGCAAGCTGGGTATCGTCTCTGCTGGTCATAGCGGCAATCTCGGCATCTCTTGGGTGCAGGCGTCAGACCAGTATGCCATCAGCCTTTATGGGCCGCTGGGAATCACCGTTGGGCACATTTCCGGCTCCGCCGAAGGCGCTGCGTTGGATCTGGGCGACGGCAATCTTCAGCAGGCGAATAGCCCGGAAGCCTTGGCGCTAACCGCCCTCGGCTATGCTTTGCCGGTATCGCCCATGCGCTATTGGGTGCGTGGTATTCCCGCGCCGGGGCAGCGATTCAAGACTTTTGAGAACGGTTTTCATCAACTCGGCTGGGACGTTACTATTCGCCGTCAAGGTGCGCTCGGCCCACTGAAAATACAACTGCAGCGCGCAGAAGTGAAATTGCTGCTGGTTGTCAAAGCGTGGCGCTATTGAAATTTCAGTTGCCAGCGCCTTGTAAGCTGAATTTGTGCCTGAATATCACGGGTCGGCGCCCAGATGGTTATCATGAGCTACAAACGGCATTTCAGCTGCTCGACTATGCTGATCAGATCACATTTACGAGTGCCGACTCTTTGCAGCTAAATGCGCTGAGTGGGGTTGCCACGGAAGACAATCTTATCTACCAAGCCGCTCAAAAACTGGCGGCGCTTACGGGTTGCACTGCCGGTGCGAAGATTCAGCTCAGTAAGCGGGTCCCTAGCGGGGCGGGTCTTGGCGGGGGTAGTTCCGATGCGGCGACGACCCTCGTGGGTTTGAATTTGCTCTGGGGTACGGGCCTGTCGTTAACGGCGCTCGCAAAGCTAGGCCTTGAATTGGGTGCCGATGTGCCCGTTTTTGTTCATGGTCAGTCCGCTTGGGCAGAAGGCGTGGGCGAGCAACTGGTGCCTCTCAAGCTGCCGCAGCGCTGGTTTGTGGTGATCCAACCGGATTGCCAGATCAGCACTCGAGAAATATTTTTGCATCCGGATTTGACACGGAACTCAACTCCGATCACAATAGCGCGCTTTTTAGGGACAGGCTCATCTAACAACTGCGAAGCAATAGCGCGCATGCTATATCCGCAGGTTGATGAAGCGTTACAGTGGTTAAGCCGCTGGGGTCTTGCTAGAATGACCGGCACAGGGTCGTGCGTCTTCATCGACGTCGACACGCAGGCGCAGGCTGAAACGATCCAGGCAGCTGTACCAGCGAAATGGACGAGTTTTAGTGCAGTAGGTGTCAATGATTCCAGTCTGCATCGAGCGATGGCTAACATCGCCGCGATGAGCAAGTGACAGAGTCAGGGTAGTGTTTGTTGATAGTGTGTAGCAAGTTTGGTTATTAAAGTTATAGAAGCAGGCAGTGTAGTAGATTTAAACGTCTAACTGTTTGTCGTAAAAGCGCAGATATTGGGGTGTCGCCAAGTTGGTAAGGCACAAGGTTTTGATCCTTGCATGCGCAGGTTCGAGTCCTGCCACCCCAGCCATTTTAAACCCGTTTGCTCATTATGTGAGAGTGTGTCTTTCTCATCTCGGATCAATATCGTGGCTGAACTGAAGATTTTTACCGGTAATGCTCATCCGGAGTTAGCACATAGGGTTGTAGACAGGCTTCGTATGGAGTTGGGT
>JABMOJ010000190.1 GCA_013204195.1 SAR86 cluster bacterium | reverse complement strand
TAGGTGACTACCGTATCATAAACGCCAAGGCCCTTAACGAAATCCAGGTTGCCGGCGGAGGTCAAACCAGTAACGGATAGGTTTCGATTGTTCTTCAACAGATAAGCGAGGCCCAAGGATGTCTTGCTGGAAGCACTGGAGAGTATGATGTTGGTTGCGCCAAAAGACTGATTGTCGGCAATAAAATCATCCAGCACAAAAGAGGTAGTAAACAGCGGCCGGTAAATCATTTGGTGGCGATCAAATTCGGGGAGGTAACCATTCTCAGGGCTGACCCGAGAATATTGATTATAGGTTGGCGGCAGCGCGGCGCGGTGGCTGACACCGTCAACAAAACCGCGTTCGCTGACGCGAGCGGGCTGCACGACTAAATAACTCGACATGGGAAAGTAACCATAATAACGCTGGCCCGCATCGATGCCATCAACCTCGCTGCGGACGACGGTGGCCATGCCCCAAACTGGAATTCGGCCCCAGCCATCTTCAGCTGGGAAAAATTGCCAATAGCCAATCATATCCCCGGCGACACCGTAGGTGATGTTATTCGCAGTCAACGCAAACTGGTCAACCTGCAACAGCACTGACTGGTCATCCAGTTCTACTTGTTCGGCACCGATCAGCGTAACCACGCGGGTGTTGGCGAGATTTGTTTTGAGTATTTCAACGCTGTAGGCAGGCATAAGCATTATCTTGATCAGTATGAGTGGCGCAGGTTAGCGAGCCTGGCCTGGCAAATCAAGCTGAGCACAGCGGGCTCGCAATGAGTCGGCGACTCGGCTTATGTTGTGTTAGTGTTTAACGGCGCAGGTCATAGGCGCCTTGGTATCCTCCAATTAAGGTAAGGGATGATGATTCAACAAGATTCAAACGCGGGTATCCATACGTTGTATGGCACGCCCTTGTCATTGTATACGGGCAAGGCTCGCGCGTACCTGATCAAACAGCGAATACCCTATCGAGAAATCACGCCGACCACCGCCCACTTTCGAGATCAGGTGCGGCCGAACGCGGGAGGCCAATCCATTCCCATCATAGAAACTGCCGAGGGTGAGGTCATTCGTGACAGCACGGCGATTATTGATCATTTTGAAACGCTTGGCGGGGGACAGGCGCTGCCGAAAGGCCCACGTCAGCGTTTTCTGGCGCGCCTGTTCGATGTGATTGGGTCCGAAGGACTGCTGCGCCCAGCCATGCACTATCGTTGGAATTACCCAGCAGAGAATTTAAATTTCCTCGCCTTCCATTTTCAGTCGATGATTCCTCGGGATCGAGACCGGATTGCGCTGGCAGAGAAAACCATGTTGCGGATGCGCAATGCGGGAGAGGCGTTTGGTGCCGTCAGTTCAACCTTTACGTTGGTTGAAAGTCTCTACGCAGAGTTCCTCGACTTGCTCAACACCCATTTGCGCGACATACCCTACCTGTTGGGTTCGACGCCGACGATTGCTGATTACGGCATGATGGCACCGATGTATGCGCATTTAGGTCGTGACCCAAAGCCGTTGGCGCTGATGCAAGCACAGGCGATACATGTCTTTCGGTGGGTGGAGCGGATGAACCGGCCAGAGCCTGATATCGGTGAATATGCCATTGCTGATGAAGCGGCGAGTTTCATTCTGGCTCAAGCGGCGGGCGATGATTATATTCCGGATAGCCTGATCCCATTGCTTCAGCATATTGCTCGTGATCTGGTGCCGGAAACGGTCGCTGCCGCGACGTTGATTAACCGTTGGCTCGAGGAACAGCAACCGGAATCCTTGACGCCCATTGAACGTGGCGTGGGATTTTGTCAGTTTGAGATCGACCAGGTTGCTATTAATGCCTTGGCTCAACCCTATCGGTTCTTTTTATTAGCAAGGGTGCAGGCAGACTATCAGGCATTGGATGTTGCTGATCAGGCAAGTGTGATGGCCATGGCGGACAAATGTCATCTGGCGCCTTTGTTATCTGCGACGCTGACTCGCGAAATAGGTCGGGCGAATAATCAGGAAGTCTGGTTATAGTAGTGTTTGACTCTGACAGTTGGAATACTGGCGTGTGGACGCTGTCACACCATAAGCGAGGCGAGTCAGTGAAAACCGCAGGTGACATTGAATAAGAGACTGTTTCTATGCAGATAGATTTGCTCAACCCCGCATCATTTCACGGTGGTCATCCTCAGGATCAATACCGGTGGCTGCGAGAGCAGGCGCCCTGCTATTGGCATGCTGAGCCTGGCGGACCTGGTTTCTGGGCGATTACGAGTCATCAGGATGTTTATAACATCGGTCGCGATGCGAAAACCTTCTCCTCGGAGCCCACCATCATGATTCAGGATCCAGACCCGGCGCAGGCGAATTTCGCGGGCCCGGACAAGATGATGCTGATGATGGACCCGCCGGAACACACCGCCTACCGAAAACTAATTAGCCGAGAATTTACTCAGGGCCCGGCGAAGAACTACAACGCCCGCATCGAGCAATTAGCCACTCAAATCGTTGACGCCGTCATAGAAGACGGCGAATGTGACTTCGTCAGCGCCATCGCCGGCGAGATGCCATCATTCGTGATTGCCGATCTGATGGGCCTGCCCCTGAGTGATGGGCGTGAATTGTATAAGCTGACGGAAGTTATCCATTCGGCCCCTGAGTCGTTGCCAGAAAATGCGATCGCTGAAGCAGTGATGAAGATGTTTGAATATGGTCAGGGTGTCATACGAGATAAACGTGCCCAGCCCGGCGATGATCTTGCCAGTAAACTGCTACGGGCTGAACTTGATGGCCGCAAACTCACCGACGGTGAATTTCTGCTGTTTTTCATGCTGATGATTGACGCTGGCGGCGACACCACTCGAAACCTCGTGGCAACGGGCATGTACGAGTTGCTCAAACAACCTGAGCAGCTCGCCCTGTTGCAGTCGGATGTGGAACAGCACCTCGGCACGGCTCGAGATGAGTTGCTGCGTTGGACTTCGCCAGTCATCTATATGCGCCGTACGGCTACCATGGACACGCGTATCCAAGACCAAGATATCAAAGCCGGCGATAAGGTCGTGCTGTATTACGGCGCGGCCAATCGAGACCCATCGGCCTTTGCCCGCGCCGACCAGTTGGATATCCTAAGAACCCCTAACAAGCATCTTGCCTTTGGCGGCGGGCACCATGTGTGCCTTGGGCAGTGGTTTGCACGCCTCGAGATTGATGCGATTCTGCGGGAGGTATTGTCCCGCATGCAGAACCTGCAGGTCGCTGGCGAAGTGAGCTGGATGCCGTCCAACTTTATTTCCGGCTTGACCCGAATGCCGGTCACCTTTGATCCTGGGGCACGCCTAGGAAGTGCTTGAGGTGACGATGTGTGTCGTCGCTGAGAACGTTTGAAGGACGTCCAGGGCCGCTAGCCTTGGGCCTGACGTAACACGGCGAGGAATGCTGGGCCATATTTGTCGCGCTTGCGTTCGCCGACGCCAGACAACTGACTGAAGGCTTCGATCGTCTGCGGTGCCTGTTCCGCCATGGCCTGCAGGGTGTTGTTAGAAAAAATAATATAAGGCGGTACGCCTTGCTCTTCTGCCAGACTGCGGCGGCACTCACGCAGCGCTTCCCAGAGTTCCACATCAATATCGTTGTCGATGGGCGTGCGAGTTTGCTGCCGGGCCACGGTGGTTTTTAGGTCACGGCGCAACTCGATGGTGACTTCACCTTTTAATAAGGGCCGAGATTTTTCTTCTAACTGCAGTGCGCCAAACGCCTCCATATTGACGCTCAATAGACCTCTGGCCACCAGCTGGCGAAATACTGAGCGCCACTGGTTGGCATCGAGTTCCGTACCGATGCCAAAAACCGGCAACTGCTGATGTTCGAACTGGGTGACCTTGACGGTGGTTGTGCCCCGTAAGACATCAAT
>JABMOJ010000189.1 GCA_013204195.1 SAR86 cluster bacterium | reverse complement strand
TCATAGGCGACCTTGCCCACCAGACGAAGAGAAGCAATTGGAAATCGGCGCTCTACGGGGAAAGTCTCAATTCGCATCAACGCTTTCTGCGCCGGACTGACACTAATCTTTCGAGCTTCATCCATGCCGTCCATGCCCGCTATGTTTTGGGTTTCATGCTGCGGTACAGGAATGAGATCCATGCCGCAGATGGGACACTGGCCGGGCTTATCCCGTTGAATATGGGGATGCATGGAACAGCTCCAGACTTCCGCGTTTGCCTGGGCTTTGGGCTTCAACGGATCAATATGTTGCGCATGATCCACCCTCGACATTTGTGGCGCATGATCGAGCATAGCCTCGTCAGCGGGCATCAAGTGACCGTTGTCATCTTCAGAAAAAAGCGTCATAAGGATCACCGTTAGGATCACCGCAATGATGACGATACCGGGGCGGGACTGCACAAAGGCCGAAATTTTATCAGTGAGATTCATGCGCGCTCTCCTCCCGTTGAACCGGTCGATTCGTTGCTGATTGATTGGTTAACGACTGCCCTGTGAGTTTTTCTAACACGATGCGCGCTTGATTGTGATCTGTGATCGCCCGGGCAAAAGACAGTTCAAAGCTAAGCAGCATTCGCTGGGCATCTATGGTGTCGGCAAAAGGCGCAGCCCCAGTGCTATAGGCACGCTGGGTGGCAACTAAGGACTCGTTAGCTTTCGGTAACAAAGTCTTTTCATATAAATCAATCTGCCGCTGGGCATCTCGAAGTTTGAACAGTGCTGTGACCGTCTCGGCATGAAAGGTATTTAACTGCTGATCTCGTTTGAATTGTTGTTGGCGCAGCATGGCGTCGGCTTCTTTCACACCGGCGTCATACTTGGAACGCCAGATAGGCAGGGTAAAACCGATGGTGGCCGACAGCGCGTCATCGCCACTATCTTGAACGCCAGGCATACGTGCATCTCCTGTCGCGATATAGTCCAAACCCAGCGTAATATCCGGCAGGTAATTTTTATTCGCGCGCTCCCTCTGACGGTGTGCGGCTTCGATTTCAAAACTCGTCGCGCGTAAATCAGGATTGCGCAGTGAAACCTTGGCTAGCAATTCATCGTCCGTGTAGTTCACCGGCTCAAAAGTCAGGATCGATGGTAAGTCGAAGGTTTCTGTGGTGGGTCGATTCAGGAGTGCATTCAGTCGGGCAAATAAAGGGGCACGGCGATCTTTCAGACTACCGAGGCGATTCTCAATAGTGCCGAGTTCGACCTGCGCCCGGATCACGTCAGCATGGGTTGCTGCACCGGCTCCATATCGCGCTCTGGCGACGCGCTCAAGGTGAAGAACCAGATCACGATTGCCGCGAATGATCTCAATGGACTGGCCAAGGTAAAACAGTTCGTAATAGGCATTCGCCACTTCTGCGATCACCGTATTTTGAATGGAGGCAATGCGCTCTTGCGCTGCCCGGGCAGCCTCGGTGGCAGCATCCCCTTGCAAACCTCGCTTACCAAACCAGGGTAGTGTCTGCGACAGGCCAATGCCGTGTTCCTGTGGGCCGACACGCGTTTCAACCTCATTGACGAAGTAACGGTAAGTCAGCTTTGGTTCAGGCAACGCCATTGCCTGGGGTACTCGAGCCAGAGCGCCGATATGTCTCTCTCGGGCGACATTGACTTCAGGGTTGTTCGCCAGCGCATAGTCCACCAGTGACCGCAGGTTTTGCGTCTCGGGCACCGTGCTGGCAAAGACACCACCACTCAATAAAAGCAGCGAGACAATTGTATAGTATTTGTTGTTCATACCGACGTACCTGGTTCAGATCACGATTCAAGGAACGAGCGCGATGCCATATCGGGCTCGAAAATCAAGAGACGCTGCGAGGCGCCTAAATTGCATCAGAACTTATTTGAGCTGTCGGTCATGTCTTTGAACAGGCGATTCTGCAAAAAATGCAGCCGCCTGATGGGCTGGCCTGGTCGATACCGGCACAGGTAGTGGAAGAAAAGCTAATGGTAACGATGCCAGCATTTGGCTGCTGTCATCATCTGGGCCGACTTTAACCAGCTTGGATGCTGGCAGGGTCAGTGCACTATCGTCGCAGCTAACCGCTAGATAGGAAGTGCAATCTGGGCATTGATTATCAGTAAATTCGTGGGGGCAATCATTCTGGGCTTGATCTAAAGTTGCACTCTCTTGAACCTGCCGGTGCTGATGCTGACTATGCTGATCTTCGACCACCGCCAATTCTATAGAAATTGGTATCGCCCCATTCATCGACATACTGGCCGAAGCCGACCCGCAGGGACACGCCAGATTGACGAACACTAACGTCGCTGCGAGGAATAAATGTAGGATGCTCTTGGGCAGAATCATCGGCGAACTTTAATCCTCAATGAACTGGCGGTCAAGAAAGGGGTTAGGACGAATAACCACCTTTCATCCACTTTAAGAAAAGTACGCTCACCTCTACGGGTTGCCTACCCGCCATACTGGATGAACTTGGAGGACCAATTGATTTGGCCGGCAGGATTTGAGCCGGCGCGCCTGGGGCTAAGAACCCTTCCATTTGTGTGCCGGACTATTCAGATCTGATGGTTTGCCTCTAGGGGTATCTCTTTGAGATTCACCACCGGCATTGCTGTTTTGCACGGCTGTTTTAGTTGGTGCCGGGAGTTATAGATTGCCTCTAGGGGCATCTCAACGAGATTCACCATCGGCATTGCTGTTT
>JABMOJ010000188.1 GCA_013204195.1 SAR86 cluster bacterium | reverse complement strand
GCATATCACCGATTTCATCGAGGAATAATGTGCCCTGGTCGGCCTGCTCGAAGCGCCCTTTGCGTAACTGACTGGCGCCGGTAAAGGCGCCGCGCTCATGACCAAACAGTTCAGACTCGATCAGGTCGTGGGGTATGGCGGCCATGTTTAATGCGATAAAGGTTTTGCTGGCACGAGGACTATGCTTATGCAGGGCCAGCGCGACGAGCTCCTTGCCGGTGCCTGATTGGCCGTTGATCAGCACGGTGACGCTGGATTTTGAGAGTCGGCCTATCGCCCGAAAGACTTCCTGCATGGCGGGTGCTTTGCCGATGATCTCAGAGCTGATAATGGCCTCAGGTTTCTCGGTCGGTTTCTTCTCCTGAGCTTGACGGATAGCTCGCTGGACGATGGCTACGGCCTCATCAACCTCAAAGGGTTTGGGTAGGTATTCAAAGGCGCCGCCCTGAATCGATGCGACGGCGCTATCTAAGTCTGAGTGAGCGGTCATGATGACCACGGGCAGATCAGGCCAGGCGGTCTTGATCCTCTGCAACAAGTCCAGACCATCGATGCCCGGCATTCGAATATCGCTGACGACAGCATCGGGTTGTTCGACTTCAAGTTTGTTCAGCAATGACTGGCCGTCTTCGAAACAGGTCACGTTGAGCTCTGCCTGCGTCAGTGCCTTGTCGAGCACCCAGCGAATTGAGCGTTCATCATCAACCACCCAGACTGTATTAGTTGCCGTCATAAGCGTTGCTCCATCGGTAGAATGATCGAAAATTGAGTCCTGCCCGGTTCGCTCTCAAACTCAATCAGGCCCTGATGTTTTTGAACAATTGATTGTGCAAAAGAGAGGCCGAGCCCTGTGCCGTCGGGTCGACCACTGATCATGGGGAAAAATAATTGATCCTTCAGGAATAGCGGGATGCCGGGGCCATTATCGATGATGTCAATGCGAGTCACGATCCGGTGCAGCCGAGTGCCGATAGTGAATTGGCGTTCGGTCCGGGTTTTAAAGCGTAATGCTGGCTGTTTAATTTCGGTAAGGCACTGCAGTGCATTGCGCGCAATATTCAAAAACACCTGAATCATAAGTTCCGGGTCCAGTTCGATCTCAGGAATGCTGGGGTCGTAATCGCGGACTATCTTGAGCGGCAAGGCGGCTTCCAGTTCGGTTAGGATTCTGACTCTTTCAAGCAATTCGTGGATGTTTTGCATGACGGGCTTAGGCGCAGTTTTGGGGCCAAGGAGGCGGTCCACCAGTGTCGTCAAGCGATCAGTTTCGGTGACGATAATATCGGTGTATTCCGTATAGTGCGGGTCATTGAGTTCCCGTGCGAGGAGTTGGGCTGAACCTTTGATGCCGCCGAGAGGATTTTTAACTTCGTGGGCCAAGCCTCGAATCATTTGACGAGTGGCTTCGTGGTGACCACGCAGTGCCTCATCTCGATCTATCCGCAGGTAGCGATCCAGAGCGTAGAGTTCGATGATCAGGCTGGGCCATTCACCGTCGTTGGTGGGTGTCACCGTGTAGTCCACCGTCAGGCTTTGGCCGTCAAACAGGAAAAGTTCAGCCCGGTGTCGGGTATAGGGTTGGCCGCTTTGTATCGCATCGTAGGCGACGGCCTCCAGTTCAGCTGAATGTTGTAGCACCTCTTTGATGGAGTTACCTAAGGCGCGAGCAGATGAGACCCCTAGTAGGTTCTCAGCGGCGGAGTTGATATACGTCAGCTGTAGCTCATGGTCAAGCGTGAGGATGCCGATATTCAAACTGTTCAGTAGGTTATCCATCATGTTTATTCGTTCCCGGCAATTTGTTCCTGGGTCATGTGTCTCTCGGTGTGCCTGTATGGGCGGCGGTACAGCGACCGACTAACGATCGCGCTGTTATCTGCTTGCCAGAATACCAAGCAATAAACGCACCACCTGTAGTAATTTCGACGGGATGGTTTTTCGAGCTTGGAGAGCGCCCAGTATAGCCAATGCGCTTGTGGCGCGCACCAATTTGGTGCGCGTTAATTTGGCGCGATCAAAGGCACCGTCGGGTTATCGACCCGTTGCCGGCTGAATGGGTGATTTTAAGGTAAAAAAAATCCCGCGAGCCATCAGGCGCCGCGGGATTGTGATCACCCTGTTGGTGATTAAACGCTGTAGTACATTTCAAATTCCACAGGATGCGGTGTTGAATTCAGACGTTCAACTTCGGCCATCTTCAGGTTGATGTAGCCGTCAATCATGGAGTCTGAGAATACATCACCTTCAGTCAGGAAGCTGCGGTCAGCATGGAGGCTGTCCAGTGCCATTTCGAGGGAGTTGCACACGGTAGGGATATTGCGTAGCTCCTCTGCGGGCAGGTCATAAAGATCCTTGTCCATGGGGGCGCCTGGATCAATCTTGTTTTTGATACCGTCAAGGCCGGCCATCATCATGGCAGAGAACATCAGGTACGGGTTGGCCGTCGGATCGCCAAAGCGGACTTCCAGACGCACGCCTTTAGGGTTAGCCCCCTGGATATAAGGGATTCGAATCGAAGCGGAACGGTTACGCGCCGAGTAGGCCAGCAGGACTGGCGCCTCAAATCCGGGTACCAGTCGCTTGTACGAATTGGTACTAGCATTGGCGAAGGCGTTCAGTGCACGGGCGTGCTTGATGATGCCGCCAATGTAATATAGAGCTTGCTGGGACATGTTGCCATAACCCTCGCCAGCGAAGGTATTCTTGCCGTCTTTCCAGATTGACTGGTGTAGGTGCATACCGCTGCCGTTATCGCCGATCAGTGGTTTAGGCATAAACGTTGCGGTCTTGCCGTAGGCGTGCGCGACGTTAAGGACGCAGTATTTGTAGATTTGCACCTCGTCGGCTTTCTTGGTCAGCGTATTGAAAGGTATGCCGATCTCGCATTGGCCAGCAGTACCGACCTCATGGTGATGCAGGTCGATGGACAGGCCCATGGCCTCCATGGCTGTGCACATAGAGTTTCGAATGTCGTACAGAGAGTCTACCGGTGGAACGGGAAAATAACCGCCTTTGACGCCGGGCTTGTGGCCCAGATTGCCACCTTCGGTGTTGTGGGATGTCATCCACGCCGCTTCTTCAGACTCGATTTGATACATGGCACCGCTCATGTCGGCTTTGTACTTGATGTCGTCGAAAATGAAAAATTCTGGTTCCGGACCGAAATAGGCTGTGTCACCGATGCCGGTGGTGGCCAGATACGCCTCGGCGCGCTGTGCGAGAGAGCGAGGATCCCGATCGTAGCCTTGCATGGTGCTTGGCTCAAGGATGTTGCAGCGGACGTTGACGGTGGTCTCTTCGGTGAAAGGATCGATCACGGCGGTGCTGTCGTCCGGCATCAAAATCATGTCGGATTCGTTAATAGGCTTCCAGCCACCGATAGATGATCCGTCGAACATGGCGCCGATTTCGAAAAATTCGGCATCCACTTTAGATGCGTGATTGGTGACGTGCTGTTCTTTGCCGCGTGAATCAGTGAAACGTAAGTCCACCCATCGCGCTTCGTTTTCTTCTATCAGACCTAGAGTCTTTGCTGACATGTGTTGTGCCCTCCAATGGGTTTACTGTGTTGATGTGCTGCAATTTAAGAGAGCAAAGATTATGCCATTCGTCAGGATTAATAAAGCCTTGTGTTTTGGGGGCTGCAGACGTTTCATTGAGACGGGCTCGCCCCAGTATGGTGCGTAATGAGGCTTGACGCACTATATTGGTGCGATAGGCCGCGATGGCTCGAGGCGAAACGCAGCGTCAACCCTGTTTCGCGACATTGGGGTCGCGAATTGAGCGCGCTGGCGCAATGCAAGCGCCGATGTGCGCTTGGAAAGCGGGTTCGAGGACTGTTGATCGCAGATATAGTGATGTGAAATGCCGTAAAATTGAATTGCAGATGTCTAAATTGCTTGACAGTCTGTATAATACGGCGTCGTTGAGCGGAGTAGTCATGAGTAAGAAACTAAGAAATATTGCAATTATTGCCCACGTCGATCATGGGAAAACCACATTAATTGACAAGTTACTGCAGCAGTCGGGGTCTTTGCACCGCGGCGATGAGCAAGTGGAACGCTTGATGGACTCCAATGATTTGGAGAAAGAGCGTGGCATTACAATTCTGGCCAAGAATGCCGCCATTGAGTGGCAGGGTCACCGGATTAATATTGTTGATACGCCTGGGCACGCCGATTTCGGTGGCGAAGTCGAGCGGATACTGTCCATGGTCGATTCGGTATTGCTGGTTGTTGATGCTGTGGATGGCCCGATGCCACAAACGCGATTTGTTACCAGCAAGGCATTTGCTAACGGCCTGAATCCGATCGTGATGATCAATAAAATTGACCGCGAAGGTGCTCGACCCGATTGGGTGGTTGACGAAGTGTTTGAGTTGTTCGACAAACT
>JABMOJ010000187.1 GCA_013204195.1 SAR86 cluster bacterium | reverse complement strand
TGGCCCATTGATATTCTGATCACCCTGGTCTGGGTGGCTTATGGGATCGTGTTTTTTGGTACTATCGCGCAACGCAAGACTCGCCATATCTATGTGGCAAACTGGTTTTTTTCGGCATTTATAATCGCCGTTGGAATCTTGCATGTAGTCAATAGTCTCGCAGTGCCAGTGACGCTCACTAAGTCCTATTCTATCTACGCGGGTACGGTAGATGCCATGGTTCAGTGGTGGTATGGGCACAACGCGGTAGGTTTTTTCCTGACCGCAGGCTTCCTGGGCATGATGTATTACTTCGTGCCAAAGCAAGCAGGGCGGCCGGTGTATTCCTATCGCTTGTCTGTGGTGCACTTCTGGGCACTCATTTCTATTTATGTCTGGGCGGGTCCGCACCATCTGCACTACACGACGCTGCCAGATTGGGTGCAGAGCCTTGGGATGGCTATGTCTTTAGTCCTGCTAGCACCTTCTTGGGGCGGCATGATTAACGGCATCATGACCCTGTCGGGCGCTTGGGATAAGCTGCGAACTGACCCGATTTTAAAATTCCTGGTGGTGTCGTTATCGTTTTACGGTATGTCGACCTTTGAAGGCCCGATGATGGCGATTAAGTCGGTTAACTCGTTATCCCACTACACTGACTGGACCATTGGCCATGTCCATTCCGGAGCGCTCGGTTGGGTGGCGATGATCTCTATCGGCGCTATGTATCACATGATACCTATCCTATATGGCCGCAAGCAGGGAGAGATGTACAGTGAAAAGCTCATCGACCTGCATTTCTGGATGGCGACCATTGGCACGGTACTGTATATCGCGTCCATGTGGGTCAATGGCCTGATGCAGGGCCTGATGTGGCGCGCGGTGAATAGTGATGGCACGCTCACCTACAGTTTTGTGGAGTCGGTGGAGGCAAGTCTGCCTGGCTATATCGTCCGCTTTATTGGTGGCGGTATATTCCTCACGGGTATGTTGGTGATGGCCTATAACGTCTGGAAGACTACCAGGATGCCGCAACGGTTGGTTGTGGAGAAGCTCGCGTGAACGATTTCATTGAAAAAAATATTGGCGTCATGATGTTGCTTATCCTGGTTGCCGTGAGCTTTGGTGGCATCATCGAGATTGTGCCGCTGATGAATCAAAATGTCGTGACTGAGCCCATCAAGGGACTCAAACCGCTGTCGCCACTACAGCTGGCGGGCCGGGATATCTATATTCGAGAAGGCTGTTCTGTTTGCCACTCACAGATGATTCGGCCGTTGCGCGCTGAGGTCGAGCGCTATGGACACTATACGGTGGCCGGTGAGCTGGTCTATAACCACCCGTTCCTGTTCGGTTCGAAGCGTACTGGCCCAGATCTCGCGCGAGTGGGTGGGCTCTATAGTGACGCCTGGCATAGAGCGCATCTCTATGATCCCAGGGCTGTTGTGCCTGAATCCAACATGCCGGGCTTCACCTGGTTATTTGACACGCCGGTAGACGCGGCAGTATTGCCGGCGAAGTTGAGGGCCTTGCGGCGTGTCGGCGTGCCCTATACGGATGAAGCGATTGCCACCGCCGCACAGGGATTGGAAGAGAGCACTGAAGCGGACGCGCTGATTGCGTACCTGCAGCAGTTGGGTACCTTGATCAAGGATCGGAGGTAGATATGGACATGACTGACTTCCGCGGCCTGGCAACCGTCTTGTGTGCCCTGGCTTTTACTGCTGTGGTTATCTGGGCCTACGGACCGAGTCGAAAACAGTATTTTGATGATGCGGCCCAGTTACCCTTTGCTGATGAGGAGAAGTCGGCTGATGAGTAGCTTCTTTAGTGGGTTCGTCATCGTGGGTGCCTTGGGTTCATTGCTGGCATTTTTCCTGATTCTGCAAATGAATAACCGTAGCAACAACAAGCCAGGTCAGACGACGGGCCATCAATACGACGGCATCGAAGAGTACGATAATCCGCTGCCTGCATGGTGGTACTGGGGCTTTATAGGGACGATTGTTTTCGGCCTGGGCTATCTTGCGTATTACCCGGGGCTAGGTAATTTTCCCGGCTTGTCAGGCTGGACTCAGGTCAATCAGCTCGAAGCAGAGCAAGTCATTGCTGATGAGCGCTACGGACCAATTTTTGCGCAGTATCGCGAGATCCCCGTTGAGACACTAAGCGGCAATCCGGCGGCGATGAAAATGGGTCATCGGTTGTTCATCAATAACTGCGCGGTCTGCCATGGCGCCGCGGCGACTGGCAGTTTCGGTTTTCCGAACCTGACAGATGCTGAGTGGATCTGGGGCGGAGAGGGTGACACGATCGAGACGACGCTGCGCTATGGTCGTAATGCGGCGATGCCAGCCTGGGAGAGTGTGCTGGGTGTTCAAGGGATAAAGGAAGTCACTGAATATGTGCTGTCGTTGTCAGGTCGAGAGGTTGATGCAGCCCTTGCCAGCAGTGGTCAGGCTCATTTCACGACCTACTGCACCATGTGCCATGGACCTGAGGGTAAGGGTCAGGTGATGTTCGGCGCGCCAAATCTTACTAATGACATCTGGTTGTATGGCAACTCGCGAATGCGTATAGCGCAGGTGATCAAACATGGTCGAAACGGTGCCATGCCAGCCTTCGAATCCCGATTAGGGCGCGATAAGGTCCATATTTTGGCGGCCTATGTGAAGAGCCTGGGTGAAAGTTGATGCAAACCGGTGACTTGTGGGCATGCACCGCCCAAGAAGTGTCTGATAGATGAGTGCGCCAGATAAGGCCCTAGACAATTCTTCGGAGAAGATTCCAGCGATAGCATTGGATGTTGATTCCAGTGTCTACAACCTATACGAAAAGCGTGAAAAAATCTTCACCCGTAGCATTGAAGGTTTTTTTCAGAATGTCCGATTGTTCACCGGCTGGCCTTTGTTGTTGGGCTATTTTCTAATTCCTTGGTTGATACTTGATGGCCGTCAGGCCATCTTGTTTGATTTACCTGCTCGAAAGTTTCACATTTTTTGGTTGACGTTTTGGCCGCAGGACTTTGGTTTTTTGGCATGGGCATTGATGATCGCGGCCTTCGGCCTGTTTTTTATCACGACCCTGTTAGGGCGGGTCTGGTGTGGTTACACCTGCCCGCAGACGGTTTGGACCGCGATTTTCATGTGGGCCGAACAAGTCGCTGAGGGCGAGCGGCATCAACGGATCAACCTCCAAAATGCTCCCTGGAGCTTGGAGAAAGCCTTCAAGCGCTTCGTCAAGCACGGTATGTGGATGGGCTTTGCGGCCTTGACTGGTCTGACCTTTGTTAGTTATTTCTATGGCGCACGGCCGCTGGTGCTAGACACCTGGCATTTGCAGTTGGGCGAGTCAGCACTATTCTGGTCAGCCTTCTTCACGTTGGCGACCTATGCCAATGCGGGTTGGATGCGAGAGCAAGTCTGTATTCACATGTGTCCCTATGCCCGCTTTCAGTCTGCCATGTTTGATAAGGACACGCTGGTTGTGAGCTACGACCCGCAGCGGGGCGAAGCCCGTGGACCCCGCAAGCGCAGTGCAGATACGGCTGAGCTGGGTCTTGGTGATTGCATCGATTGTTCCCTGTGCGTCCAGGTTTGCCCAACAGGGATCGATATTCGTGATGGGTTGCAGTACGAGTGTATTAACTGTGCGAATTGTATTGATGCCTGTGACTCGATCATGACCAAGATGGACTACGCGCCGGGGTTGATCTCCTATACCACGGAAAACCAGTTGGCGGGCCAGGGTTGGACCTGGAAGCGTCCCAAGTTGCTAGCCTATGGGATGGCGGTGCTCATGATGATAACGCTGTTTGCCTATAGTCTGGCGACTCGAATGCCCCTTGAGCTGGATGTCATGCGCAACCGCGGTGAGTTATATCAGGAAGTTGCCGGGGGGCTGATTCGCAATACTTATCTGCTTAAGGTCATCAATATGGATCGTCAAGCCCACGCTTATCAGCTAAGTGTTACTGGGCTGCCGACGCCTCGCCTGGTGCCTGACGCCATCATAATGGCGCCTGCTGGTGAGATTGTGGAAATCTCTATTGATGTATTGGTGGATCCTGATGCCTTGCGCGGGGTCAACACCGAGATCGAGTTCAGGGTTGAGACAGAGGATGGCCGTTGGTACGCGACCAGTGAGAGTCGTTATCTGGGGCCCGCGCCACTAAGGGGATCTTATGGCCGCTGAACGATCCACGAATGCGCCTGCCTCCTCGCTGCCCGACAGTGATATGTTGCCTTGGTATCGTTATACCTGGC
>JABMOJ010000186.1 GCA_013204195.1 SAR86 cluster bacterium | reverse complement strand
GTCTGGTGGTGCGGGTCTGTGGCAAAATTTCAGGGTCCGTGATATCGCCGGTCAACCACCCACGGCGCGCTGGATTAGTTTTCGCGATACCGATGAAATTCAAATTAGCGCCAGCCCAGTGTCGGTGCATGACACGTTGGAGGCCCTGCTTTGGTCGCGCTGTTTCGGTGCCGTACTGACGTCGGCAACGCTTGCAGTGGGCGGTGATTTCGAGCGCTTTCAACGGCGCGTCGGTATCCACCCAGATAATCGCTTTAGAGCCCTGGCGAGTCCATTCCACTATGCTGAGCAAGCCGTGCTTCGAGTACCGATGATGGTTACCGACCCGCGTCAGGCCGATGACCATAATGCGGAGGTCGCGGGTTTGTTGCCGGAATTGCTTAAGGGGGTCAAAGGTGGGCTGGTATTGTTTGCCTCTTGGCGCCAGATGTTTCGCATCAGAGACGCGCTGGGGGCTGACTTTCAAGCCTTAATACTGGTTCAGGGTGATTTGTCGAAAAGCGAGATCGTCGCGACCCAGAAGCGCCGAATTGATGCAGGACAATCGAGTATTATCTTTGGGCTGGCCAGTTTTGCTGAAGGCATCGACTTACCTGGTGCTTATTGTGAGCATGTGGTCATTGTCAAAATACCGTTTGCCGTCCCCGATGACCCCGTTGGAGCCACCTTGAGTGAATGGATCGAGGCCAACGGGGGCAATGCGTTTCAGGAAATCATGGTGCCCGATGCCGCATTACGAATGGTTCAAGCCTGTGGTCGATTGTTACGCACCGAGTCAGACAGCGGCACTATCTCAATCCTCGATCGTCGCCTAGTGACTCAGCGTTACGGCCAGCTTTTACTCAATGCCTTGCCGCCATTCCGGCGTGAAATTGCATGAACTTTAGCGCCGGTAATGCCTTAACGGTAGCTGAACAAGTTCGTCGTCGTCATTCAGCTGGCGTTCAGTTACCAAGCGCTAATCTGGGTTCTACATTCCAGAGCCAGTAAGAGGCCACCAACATGAAAATAAACTTCGTCAATGCTGCGATTATCACCCTTTCAACGGCGCTGCTGGCTGCCCCGCTGTCGGCCGCTGAACCCGGCGTTCCCAATGTGATCTACGACTATGCGACGGTGCTGGCTGCTGATCCGATAGTCAAGACGTTTGTCGTCTCGACCCCGCGAGAGGAATGCTGGCAGGAGCAGGTCGTTTATGATCAAGCGGACAATAAGGACAATAATGCTGTAGGTACCGTCATGGGCGGCGTACTCGGCGGCGCCTTAGGTAATGCGGTTGGGCACAAGAAGTCCAACAAGCGCGTTGGGGCAGTTGTTGGTGCGGTGCTTGGTGCGACCTTGGGCAACGCGATCGCACGTTCAAATGACAAGCCTGACGCCGGGCGACGCTATGCAAGCGAAGAACGGTGCCGGGTTTATCAGGACTCGCACAGCGAAGAGCGTGTCGTTGGCTACGAGGTTCGATACCGTTATCAGGAACAGACCTTTTCGACAGTGATGGACAAGGATCCTGGGGAAGCTATTCGTGTTCGACTTTCGATATCCCCGCTCAGTTAGATCAGCGATAACGGAGAACGACATGGACAATCTGATCCTCCTGACAACGTTAATGCTTGGCTTGTTGAGCGCTCAGCAGGTTGCAGCGAGACCGTTCGATCACCCGGTAGGCACGGCCTTGCTGCTGGTTGAGAATCGACACTCCGCGTCTTCGGCTACGCCAGCTTTGCAACGTCTCGACAGCCGAACGGCGGCTGCCCGGGTTAGGCAACAGCACCAAAATCACAAAATCCTTTCGATTCAGCTGATTGAGGGCCAGGGCCCCGGAGTGTTTCGCGTCAAAACGCTGTCTCCCCAGGGTGTCGTGAAGTATGTCTTCGTTGATGCTAGCAGTGGCAATGTCTTTGAGTAGACGATTGTCTCTGGTGGCGAATTGCAGCGGGTATAGCGGGAGTTATTAAATGGGCCATCGATTGTTGCTGATTGAAGATGAGGATGCGTTGCGCGAGCAACTGGTCGAATTGTTGCAGCGCCACGACTTTGTTATCGATGCCTGTGCCGATGGCATGGAGGGGCTATATATTGC
>JABMOJ010000185.1 GCA_013204195.1 SAR86 cluster bacterium | reverse complement strand
CTACCCGCAGACAAAAAAAATCTGTTGATGGCTAAGTATAGTGACTAAAACGCGCTAGAATAGCCGCTTGATTATTACCAATGAGAGTCGAGTTATTATGGATATCATAGAAACCATCAAAGCACAGATCGCGGCTAACCCGGTGCTGATCTATATGAAAGGGTCTCCTGACGCGCCGCAGTGTGGTTTTTCGTCCCAGGCAACTCAGATCCTGATGGCCTGTGGTGAGCGCTTTGCTTTTATTGATATTCTGGCGAATCCAGATATTCGCGCGACACTGCCGCAGGTATCAGAATGGCCGACATTCCCCCAATTGTTTATCGGTGGAGAGCTGGTCGGTGGTAGCGATATTATCTCGGAGATGTATCAGTCTGGCGAGTTGCAGCCGATGATAAAGACAGTGGCGGTCTCCGAGGACTAGTGTCTGGAGACGCATCGGCTGCCCTGCCAAGGGACTCTGAGAAGCTGAATTGGGTCGAATAATCTTCTGCCCTGTTCCTGAAAAACCGCCGTTTAGGCGGTTTTTTGCGTTTCTTTGGATGGATATTCTGCGGCGAGAGGCGTCCTGATTGAGATGTTATTGTTTTCATCATTATTAGCTTTTAGAGATGCCTTGGGAGAGTCCCGCGTCTTTTTCTCGCGGGCCAAATGAATCGCTGGTATCTCGGATCTTAGGTTTGCTGTTTTTGTGTCTATTGGTCGGGCGACCCTCTCGTCCTTTGAGTTCATGCAATACTGCCCCTATCTAAACCTGTCTGGATGCCAGCGGTAGTCAGTTAGGAGCAGTTTTTATTGGGTTTGAATCGCGGTAGGCTGTTGGGTATTGCTGGCCTGGTAGCCAGCGATCGGGTTGCCGTATTGCTCATCTTTATGTCAGCTTCGGGATTATAGATGTGCTGGAACAGTCGTTAGTGTCAGTCTTATTCCTGTTGGTACTGTGGCTGCTGGTGTTCAGGTAGCCCGCCCAGCTCTTTCCAGCGATTGACGATCTTGCAGAACAGATCTGCGGTCTTGTCACAGTCATAGTCAGCGGAATGTGCCTCGTTGGCATCGAAACCCAGACCTGCCACCTGGCAGGCGCGAGCCAGTACAGTTTGTCCGAAAGCCAAGCCGCTGAGCGTCGCCGTATCGAAGGATGAAAAGGGGTGGAACGGATTGCGCTTGATCTCACAGCGGGCCACTGCGGCGTTCAAAAAGCCGAGATCGAATGCCGCATTATGAGCGACGATGATGGCTCGTTGGCAGCCAGTGTCGCGCAGCGCGTGACGTACGGAACGGAATATCGCAGTTAGCGCTTGCTGCTCTGGAATAGCGCCGCGCAAGGGGTTGCTTGGGTCGATACCGGTGAAATCGAGGGATGCTTGGTCGATATTAGCGCCTTCAAATGCGTCTACATTGAAGAAGTGGCGTTCGCCTGGCATCAGAATGCCATCGTCATCCATCTCAATGATAACGGCTGCGGCCTCCAGCAAGGCATCAGTCTCGGCGTTAAATCCGCCAGTTTCAAAATCGATAACGACGGGCAGATATCCGCGAAAGCGATAGGCAATAGGCTTTTTTGACTCTATCAATTGATTTCCTTAATTTGAAGGATTCAGGCGCTCGTGTTCGAGTGCGAGGTAACTTGCCACTGCACTGAGGTGCCGGTGCGAATCGGTAGCAGCTGGTCGGGACCAAAGGCTAGCCATTCTGGGACTTCCCAGCTGGACTCTAGCAGGGTGATGGTGTCGGTATTGCGCGGTAACCCATAGAAGTCTGGGCCAAAAAAGCTCGCGAAGCCCTCGAGGCGATCTAAGGCCTTGGCCTGCGCGAAGACCTCAGCATAGAGTTCAATTGCCGCGTGGGCGGTATAGCTGCCCGCTGCGCAGCCACAGGCGTTTTCTTTGGCGCTGCGAGGATGCGGCGCCGAATCTGTGCCGAGAAAAAATTTGGGGTTCCCTGAGGTTGCCGCGCTCACCAGTGCTGCCTGATGGGTATTGCGTTTTAAGACGGGCAGGCAATAGTACAAAGGCTTCATGCCGCCGACGAGCATGTCATTGCGATTGAACAGCAGATGATGAGCGGTGATGGTTGCGGCGACGTTCGGGCCGGTGGACTCGACGAACTGCACAGCGTCGCGGGTGGTGATATGTTCGAGGATGATGCGCAGTTGCGGAAAGTCAGTGTTGATCTTGGCCAGATACTGATCAATAAAGGCGGCCTCGCGATCAAAAATATCGATGTGAGGATCTGTTACCTCGCCATGTAGGGCCAGAGGCATATCATAAGTCTGCATCGCCTCGAATAAGGGGTAGAGGCTAGTAATGGAATCGATGCCAGCTTCAGAGTTAGTCGTCGCGCCGGCAGGATAGAGTTTGAATGCCTGGATAATGCCAGACTCCCGTGCGGCCTTAATCACCGCGGGCGTGGTGTTACGGGTGATATACAGGGTCATCAACGGCTCGAACGCAGATCCCTGAGGGACCAAGGCCAGTATCCGGTTGCGATACGCCATAGCGGCAGCGACGGAGTCAACCGGCGGAACCAGGTTCGGCATGATGATCGCTCGGCCGAAGTAGCGCGAGATATCCTTGACTGTTGCGGGTAAATAATCGCCGTCTCGCAAATGAACATGCCAGTCGTCGGGTCGGGTGAGCGTTATGGTTTGCATGGGCGGCTTGGGTTTGATT
>JABMOJ010000184.1 GCA_013204195.1 SAR86 cluster bacterium | reverse complement strand
TATGTGTGGTGTTCGTTGGTATGGCTTTGTCCGGACCATCGCCTTCACCTAAGTTCGTCAGACGATAATCGTAAGCTTCGAGCAATGAGTCTGCGTAAGCCTTAAAGGTATCCAAGTCTGGCGCCTGAGGAAGGTCCCGCAGCTTGTCCTGGAGTAGCGTCAGCGCATGGATCAGACTGGGTCCGGCGGTCATTGGCCCGGCTGTGTGGACCGTGGCGCCACGATAGTTTGTGGTGGTAGTGGCTGACAACTTGGCTTCATAGGCGCTGAGATCTGCCAGAGTGATGCGTGATCCGGCGGCAGTCAGGTCTGTGACGAGGTCCTGGGCGAGCGCACCGTTGTAAAAGTCTTCAGGTCCGTGGGCTTGCAGGCGGCGATAAGTACGCGCCAGTTCACCCAGGGGCAGGGTGGCGATGCTGCCATCAATCTGCGGCGTTGGTGGCAGACCGTCGGCGAGATAAACCCGCTGAGTCTCGGGATAGGCAGCCAAGCCACGAGCGAAACTGTTGATCTTGGCCGCGCTGAACCAGTCAATAGGCAGTCCCCACTCAGCCAGTTGGCACGCGGGCTCGATAACCTGTTGCCAGTTCATGGTGCCGAACTTTGCTAGCGCCATGGAAACACCTTTAATATAGCCCGGCACGGCCGCGGCCAGCGGTCCATGGATATTGGTGTCGCCGGTTACTTTCGGCCAATTGAAGGAGTCGGCACTGTTTTCACCGCCGGTCGCTAGTGGATAATCCGCGGCTTGGGCCGCAAAGGGAGCGCGCATGCCGTACTCCACCAGATGCACCTTATTTTCCTTGGCAAGATAGATCAGTGTATAGCCGCCACCGCCAAGGCCGCTCATCCAAGGCTCGACGGTACCGATCGCCAGTCCGGCGGCCATTGCGGCGTCGATGGCGTTACCGCCTTGCTTGAGTATCGCGGCACCGACATCTGAGGCCAGATGGTGTTGGCTGGCCACCATGCCCGCCTCACCCAGGACACTCGATTTGCGGATCTGCCAGAACTCCTTAACGCGGTCTTGCATGCTGATCTCCTTGTTTCGCGACGCGCATTGCAGCGCTTTGACGACAGGCCGGTCAATACAGGGATGCCTGCACTCGGCTGGTTCAGTTCAGATATCGATTAGTGTACCGAATTTTGTCCTGGGCAGTACTAGCAAACCTAGCCTCGGTGCTTCAGTTCAGATGTATCGCTGAGCTGGCCTGATAATGGCAGCACGAGTGTTAGTGATTGGTGGCGATTCATAGGCCTGCTGTTCGTGTCATTGTCGATCAAATAAATTTAAACTAACCGCATTGGCTATCGATCTGTTTTCAGAATCGCGCAGTCGCTGACATGCTCCCCCTGACTACAGTCTGCAGATTCAGACCATAGACGGGCCCCGCATGCTTCGAAATGACCCAGAGTCCCTACTATGCTGCCCAACAAAACCAGCCCCACCTCACACACTTATTTTTCTGAGCGTCTGAAGCTGCACTATCTCGATTGGGGTAACCCAGACGCACCGGATGTGCTGCTCATTCATGGCTCGCAGGATAATTGCCACAACTGGGATTGGACCGCGCAGCAGCTGTGCGCTGACTATCATGTAATCGCGCCAGATTTACGGGGGCATGGTGACTCCGAATGGGTCAAAGGCAGTCCCTACAGTATCCTCGACTATGTCTACGACATCGCACAGTTGGTGGAACAAGAGGATCTGAACCCGGTCAATGTCATTGCCCACTCGATGGGCGGCACCGTTGCTTGCCTGTTTGCCGGGATTTATCCAGAGAAAGTCAGCAGCTTGATCTCTGTAGAGGGGGTTGGCGGCCACTGGTATATGCGCACCGACGAGCATCCCCAAGCGCGTATACGCGATTGGATTGAGAACACCCGACAACTGGCCGGCAGAGTGCCACGGAAATACGCCAGCCTCAGCGAAGCCTTTCAGCGCATGCAGAAGTCCAATCCCCACCTCAGCGAAGAACGCGCTCGTCACCTGACGACCCACGGCAGTAACCGTAATGAAGATGGCACCTACTCCTGGAAGTTTGATAACTACACCCATTCGGGCTCGCCACTGGGCATGGATTTCAACGACATGACCCAGCTGTGGGAGAAGATCGACTGTCCGACATTGCTGATGAATGCCAAGCAAGGCTTCGGTCACCTCACCGGCCAGGAAGACACGTTGAAATACTTTCGGCAGGGCGAAGTGCTGGATGTCGACCAGGCAGGTCATTGGTTGCACCATGATC
>JABMOJ010000183.1 GCA_013204195.1 SAR86 cluster bacterium | reverse complement strand
TCCCATTGGTGGCGACCATTCATCATCCCATCACCAGCGATCTCGCCATTGCCCTCGGCAATACCGATGATTGGAAGTTAAGACTGCTGATCCGGCGCTGGCACTCGTTTCTTGGTATGCAGAAAAAAGTTGTGGGCCGACTTAAGCATATCGTCACTGTTTCAGAGCAGTCTCGAGTCGATATTGCCAGCGCGTTCGGCATTGACTCGGCGACCATCAAGGTCGTCCATAATGGCATCGACACAGAAATTTTTTGTCCACGGCCAGGGACTGACCGCATACCCTTTCGTATCATGGCGACCGCCAGCGCCGACCAGCCATTGAAGGGCTTGTCGTATCTCATCGAAGCCATCGCTTTACTGACACCAGCCTATCCGCAAATCCATCTGGTGGTGCTCGGCAAAATCAATGCCGGCGGCGAGAGTCAACAACTCATCACCCGATTGGGACTCCAGGCTCAAATTCGATTCGTTTCAGGTGTATCAACAGATGAGCTCGTCACCCTGTATGCTGAGACCAGCCTTGTGGTTGTGCCATCCATTTATGAAGGCTTTGGCTTGCCCGCCGGCGAGGCAATGGCCTGCGGCGTTGCCGTGGTCTCAACGGATGGTGGCGCCCTGCCGGAAGTTGTCGGTGACGGCGGCATCTTGGTACCGGTGAGGGATCCCGGCGCCATTGCGCGAGCGGTTGCTGATCTGTTGGATCATCCAGAGAAAACCAAGGCACTTGGACTTAAAGCGCGGGCAAGAATTCTCGACAAGTTCAGCTGGCAGGTTGCCGCCGCGAGCATGACCCAAACCTATCAACACATCATCGATAACGCCTAAATGTCTATGCAAACCATTAATTTTGACGAGCTGAAAATTCGCGACAACGACCGGGTCTTGGATCTCGGTTGTGGCGAGGGTCGTCACGCGATCACGGCCTACATGCTACACAACATCCAATCCGTCGGCGTCGATCTGAGTCACAGGGACCTGAGCATCACTCGCGACCGCTTCAAAGAATTTGAAGAGCCCGACAACGGCAATAAGAGCCTGTTCATCTCTGTCGCCGACGGTGCCCGCCTGCCTTTCGCAGACAATAGCTTTGACAAGGTCATCTGCTCAGAGGTACTTGAACATATACCGAACTACCGAGCCGTGTTACGGGAAATAAGTCGCGTACTGAAGGTCGGCGGCACCTTTGCCGCTAGCGTACCGCGCTTCTTTCCAGAATGGATTTGCTGGCGCCTTAGCGACGCCTATCACGCAGCCGAGGGCGGTCACATTCGAATCTTTAACGCCTCTCACCTGCGCGCTGACATTGAGGATTTAGGCTTCGTGTTCTTCCGTCAACATCACGCCCATGCGCTACATGTCCCCTACTGGTGGCTGAAATGTTTATTTTGGCGCGAGCCCGGCGCCGCCGAGACCAAAATCGTAACAACCTACCATCAATTTTTGATTTGGGACCTGATGAAGCAGCCCCGGATCACTCGCTTCATGGACGCATTGCTCAATCCTGTGATGGGCAAGAGTGTTGTCATGTACTTCGTCAAAGGTCAGCAACCGTGACCCGTCTGTTCGTGTCGATGGGTTTCTACCCCGTTGAGTACTTTCAGGACACCGTAGATTATATCGCCAACACCCAAACTTCCGACGGTGCCATTCCCTGGTTTGAAGGCGGCCTGATGGATCCTTGGGACCATATAGAGTCCGCCATGGGATTAACCATTGGCGGTCGTTATGATGAAGCAAAACAGGCTTACTACTGGCTTCGCGATCATCAACTACCCAACGGTAGCTGGCTCGCCTCTTACCGGGCTGGCAAAGTTGAAGATGGTACCCGCGCAGAATCCAATTTCGTGGCCTATATTGCCACCGGCATTTGGCACTACTACCTGGTCACTCAAGATCGGAATTTCCTCGAGGGTATTTGGCCAGTGGTCAAACGGGCAATGGACTTTGTACTGCGCCTACAGGGACCGCAGGGAGAGATTTATTGGGCAGAAGATACCACCAAAGGTATTCAGCAGGACTCACTGATCACCGGCTGTAGCAGCATTTACAAGAGTTTCGAATGCGCACTGAATATCGCGACCACACTGGACATGCAGGTTCCCCATTGGGCGCTAGCTCGAACCCGCCTCGGCAATGCCTTACGCCAACACCCTGAGTGTTTTGATCGTACCTGGGATAGCAAAAGTCGTTTTGCCATGGACTGGTTTTACCCGGTCCTGACCAGCGTTGTCAGTGGCCCAAGGGCTCAGCAGCATCTCAAGTCGCGTTGGGATGACTTTGTTGTCGATGGTTTAGGCAGTCGTTGTGTCGATGATGAACCCTGGATCACCGTTGCTGAGTCCTGTGAACTGGTGATGGCTTTGCTCGCCGCCGGAGAATACCAAAGAGCGGTTCAATTATTCAGCTGGTTACACGAGTTTCGAGATACCGATGGCGCCTACTGGACTGGTTATGTTTTTCGTGACAATACACTCTGGCCACTGGAGAAACCTACCTGGACCGCCGCCGCCATCCTGCTGGCAGCCGATGCGTTATCTAACGCGACCCCAGCCGCCCATTTGTTTCGCCAGGAATCAACCGTCCTTGCGTCGCAAGACACCCAACGTGCGAACTATTCCAAGATCTTCGAATAAACCTGAGGCGATTGCCTGCTGCCAGATGCCATAGGGTGCCTGACCGCCATCATTCGGGTTCGGAAAAATATCGTGAATAGCGAGAATTCCGCCAACCCGGACATGCGGCGCCCAACAATCATAATCAGCCTGCGCGGCGTCAAAACTGTGCCCACCATCAATAAACACCATACCCAAGGGTGTGCTCCAGTCCCTTGCCGCGACCTGAGTCGCTGCGACGATGGGTACCACCACCTGCTCAAGGCCAGCAGCACGCATGGTTTGGCGAAACAATCGAAAGGTATCCACCAGCCCAGATGCCGAGTCAAACAACTCAGGATCGTGATAGAACTCGCCAGGTTGATGCTCTTCAGAACCGCGATGATGATCCACCGCAAATAAACTTCGCCCCGAAATTCGGCAAGCCTCTCCTAGATAAACCGTGGATTTCCCACAATAACTACCGATTTCAAGGGTCGGGCCTAGCTCACCCGCCGCCAGACATCGGTCATACAGCGCCCAGCCTTCCTGTGGATCCAGGAAACCTTTAATGGCGTCAATATCCACAGTGAATTCTGGCATCTTGTCAGCCATCAAAAAGTGTAAAAAATTGTTAGGAATATCGGCAGAAAAACCATCAATGCGTAGTAGGCAATGTTATTCAGCGCCGGGAATTTTTCCGTCGAACCGATTGGCAGGCGGCTACCAATGACCAGCCAGATAACACCACCAAGAAGCATCGAGAGAATGACACTGAGCAATAATAACGGCATACTTTTCAGCCTCCATGTCTATGGTTGTCTGCGGCTTGTTTCGAGCCACTAAAAAAATGATTAAACATTCGCCCCGGCCCTAGAATCGAGCCGATCCGTCGGCCTGGTTAGCCCTCAGGACGGGCCAAGGAACTAGGTAAAGGGATAGACCTTCAACCAGTCACCTTCAGCAATTTCCTGATCAATATCCTGTTCCGCCAGGGCATTCGCCCAACTCACTGATGACATCACACCTGAGCCTTGTTGGGGAAAACGCGTCACACTCATCTCGCCGGGCGCACTTGAACTCAGCTGTACACGAAAATACTCACGGCGATTGCCCGCCGGACTCGCAAACGCTGCACGGGCGTAAACGCTGAACAACGTCGGGTCGGCACCACCCTGGCATTTCAACAGGTAGGGTTGAGCGACAACGGTGAAGGTCACAAAGCTTGAAACCGGATTGCCGGGCAGGCCAATAAAGGGCACGCCGGCGACATGTCCAAACGCCATGGGCTTACCGGGCTTGATGGCGATTCGCCATAAATCGAGACGCCCCAATTTTGCCACAGCTGCCTTGACGTGATCTTCTTCACCCACCGAGACGCCGCCGCTACTAATGATGCAGTCTGCATTGGCTGCACCCCGCAATAGTGCACGTTCTGTCGCCTCTGCAGAATCTGCCACCAGGCCCAAGTCGAATACGGTCATACCCAGACGTCGAATCATACCGGCTAGCGTGTAATGGTTTGAATTATAAATTTTCCCCGGACTTAGTGGCTCAGGCGGCTCAACCAGCTCATCGCCAGTGGACATTAATCCGACCACCAAGGGCTCATAAACGGCCACTCGAGACACACCCACGGAAGCAATCAGCCCCAGATCCTGCGGGAGTAATCGTCGCCCTGAGGCCAGCACGGTTTGACCCTGGATAACATCCTGACCCCGTGGCCGCACATTCTCGCCGACGATAGGCATAACATTGACCTGCACCAAGCCATCGATGACTACCGTATCTTCCTGGATGACCACGGCGTTCGCACCTTCGGGCAACGGTGCACCCGTGAAGATCCTGCTCAATGTACCTGGTTGCAGCGGTTGACCGATGTAACCCGCAGCAATCCGGTCAGCCACAGGATACAGTCCGCCAGCACGCATATTCAGGTCACTCGCATCCAGCGCATAACCATCCATCGCGCTGTTATCCGCTAATGGCACGTCAACACTGGCGATAATGTCCTCTGCCAGCATCTGACCCAGGGCATCAGCCAGATCCAGTCGCTCAACCCGGGTGGTCGGTTCCGCCATGGCCAGTAGCTTGGCAATGACCTCGTCCACCGGTGTCATCTGGGCCACTAGTGGGACCCCTTTTTGATCAGTTCGGCGAAGTTACAAGGGCGGTTGCTGATATCTAACTGTGTTTTCAGAATCCCATCCCAAGCTGTACGGCAAGCGCCCGTCGACCCAGGCACACAGAATATCAGTGTGTTGTTGGCGATCCCGGCAATGGCTCGAGATTGAACGGTCGATGTGCCGATCTCAAGGTACGACAAGTGTCGAAACAGCTCACCGAAACCGGGCACCTCAACATCCAGCAAGGGCATGATCGCATCAGGCGTAGAATCTCTCGCAGTAAATCCCGTGCCGCCGGTCAGCAGTATGACCTCAATTTCAGGATCAGCAATCCAGGCTGAAACCCGAGCTCGGAGTAAATAACGATCATCGATGACGATCGCTCGATCTGCCAGACGATGGCCTTCGGCAGTCAGCGCATCACATAAAAATTGACCCGAAGTATCGGTGTCGAGACCTCGAGTATCGGAAACCGTTAACACGGCAATATTCAGTTTATCGTTCATCAAGAACCTATTGTTGCGCTGATTTATTCAAGACTCTCCCAACAGAATGATTGGGGCACCGAACCGTCGGTTAACCAAATTCCTGCTAGGTTCAGCAAAAATTCGGTTTTCCCTGACCGCTTACATCGTCGAGTTCAGTAGATAATGCGTATAAATACTTGCGATATAGCCTAGAGCGATAGCCCAAGTCCATTTTAGGTGGGAGAAGAAAGTATAGGCGCCACGCGCCTGGCCCATCAACGCCACACCCGCAGCAGAACCGATAGACAACAAGCTACCACCCACGCCACAGGTTAAGGTGATCAGCAGCCATTGATAATGGCTCATTTCTGGCTCCATGGTTAAAATCGCAAACATAACCGGGATGTTGTCGATAACCGCCGAAATCACCCCCATTGCGATATTCGCATTAGTCGCGCCCCAGCCGCCGTAAAAATAACTCGACATGATTTCGAGGTAACCAATAAACCCAAGACCACCAACGCAGAAGATGACGCCGAAAAAGAAGAACAGCGTGTCCCACTCTGCCTGAGCCACCTTATTAAAAATATTGAACTGGCTGAAGTCTTCGTGTTCCTCAGGCGAACTCATCTTGATGTAATAGGCAAACATAAACAGATAGGACATGCCGAACATCATGCCCAAAAATGGTGGTAAGTGCAGGAACTGCTCGAAGGATACGGCGGTCGCGATCGTACAGAAAAACAAACCACAGATTATCAGCGCACCGCGCTTCATCGGCACATCAACATCGCTGCCCGCTTGCGGATTCCCGTCGGGCACAGCAAAACTCATCAACGTCGCCGGCACCATAAAATTCACGACGGCAGGCACGAACAAGGCAAAAAACTCGAAGAACGTGGCATGGCCACTCTGCCAGACCATCAGGGTAGTGATGTCGCCAAACGGGCTGAAGGCACCGCCAGCATTAGCCGCGACAACAATATTAATGCAACCGAGGGCGACAAACTTCGGATTGTCGGAGCCAACCGCTAACACCACGGCTCCCATCAATAGCGCCGTGGTCAAATTATCCGCGATCGGTGAGAGAAAGAAGGCAAACAAACCCGTGATCCAGAATAACTTTCGGTAGCCAAACTGGCGCCGAATCAGCCAGCAGCGCAGTGCCTCGAAGACATTTCGCTCTGTCATCGCGTTAATGTAAGTCATCGCGACGAGCAGAAACAGGAACAACGCGGCATATTCAGTCAGGTTGTGCTCGACAATCGCTTCAAGCTGGAGCGAGTCCGACTGATAGGTTGCAGACATATAGCCGACGATGATCCAGATCAAACCCGCTGCCAGTATCACAGGCTTCGACTTGGGCAGGTGGATAAATTCCTCGACCATCACGAAGGCATAGGCGAGAACGAAGATCGCGATACACAGCAGACCGAGATAATTACCTGTCAGCCCCATATTGTTTGGGCCGGCCTCCGCAGCGCCGGTGCTCGCTAAAACGCCATTGGCGAACAGTAACCCGATAAAGCCAAGAATAGTCCGCATATTATTTCTCAATGATTTCATGTTGCAACGCTAGCGTCACTTAATTTTATTAGGCACCCGACCAGTTTGGCGGACGTTTCTCGGAAAAAGCCTTAGGACCTTCGACAAAATCTGCCGAGCCATACATGGTCTGAATCTGCTCGTACTGACCTTTGATAGCTGCTTCCAGGCTTGTGGCGGCCATGCCCTGCATCGCTGCCTGCTTACTGCCTCGCACCGACAACGGCGCGCATTCAAGAATCAGCCCAGCCCAGGCTTTGGCGGCGTTGAGAGCTTCGCCCTGCGGGACCACATCGTTAACAAAACCCAGCGCCTTACCTTCCGCCGCTGGTACCCGGCGGCCGGTGAGCAACATCCCCATCGCCTGCTTCATGCCGATCTCTCTCGGCAACCGGTGAATACCTCCCGCCAGCGCCGCCAGACCCACGCGGGGCTCGGGCAAGGCGAATATCGCGTTCTCTGCGGCAATAATCAGATCACAGGCGAGCGCAATCTCGAAACCGCCACCCATGGCGATACCATTCACCGCCGCTATGATTGGTTTCGAACAATCGAAACGAGAGGTCAAACCCGCAAACCCGGAGGCCGGCGAGAACATTTTACCGCCCGTCGCTTGATACTTCAGATCATTGCCCGCACTGAATGCACGATCACCAGCACCGGTGATAATGGCAACCCACTGCTCAGGGTCACTGGCAAAATCATCAAAAACTTCAGCTAACTCAGCGTTAGCCGGTGGATGGAGCGAATTCATCACCGCGGGTCGCTGAATGGTAACAATCGTCAGCCGACCTTCTTTCTCGACACTACAGAACTCTGGCATAGAAGACTCCTTTTACCCAGTTAACCGGGCCGTATAAGTTTCGGGACGCAGCTGCCTCCCGGCATCGATTTCAACCCTATACTAACAGCATGCTAATAGTGAATAACAGAGGCCCTGCTGTACCACCCTCAACTGACCTTAAGCGCTCGGCGAAACCGCGCCACTGTTTCTTCCAATACGGATCGAGGGCAACCAAAATTAAGCCGCATGTAATCACCGTCACCGAATTGGGCTCCGGGCGACATCCCTAATCCATGGGATTCGAAGAAACCGGGCGGGTTATTCAAACCCAGGGCAGAAATGTCGAGCCAGGCCAGGTAGGTGGCCTCGACTTTATGCATCGTGACACCCGGCAACGCATTCAAGGCCGAGTATAAATAGTCACGATTACCCTGCAGATAGGTCATCAAAGACTCATGCCAGTCTGCAGAATCCCGATAGGCCGCCAGCATGGCTTCATAAGCCAGCAAATTGACGTTGGGCAAGATGCCCTCGCCAGCCGCTTTAAAGCGTGCCCGTAGCTCCGGATTCTGAATAATGGCAAAGCTTCCACCGAGCCCTGCGATGTTGAAAGTCTTACTGGGCGCCATCAGTGTCACGGTGCGCATGGCCGCTGCCGGACTGATCGTCGCCAGTGGAATGTGTTGACGACCATCAAACACCAGGTCGCAATGCACCTCATCAGAACAGATCCATAGATTCTCGCGCTCACAGATAGCCGCTATCTCGGTTAACTCAGTTCGATCAAGCAGCCGGCCGATCGGATTAAATGGGTGGCACAGCATCAGCAGTCCAGCATTACCCGCGGCCTGCTCTGCCAGGGCCTCAAGGGGATAATGAAAACCGTCTGCGCGTTTGTCTACCGGCAAGCTAATCAGTTGCCGCTGCTGTAGGCTCGGCGCATCAAGAAAGGGGTAGTACACGGGTGTCGCGGTAATGGCCGCCTGGTGTTGATCTAGCAAGCCTCGACAGGCCATATTCAGGCCAGACACCACCCCGGGCATAAAAAAAATGTCTTCCGCCGCAACCCGCCATTGATACAGACGTTGCAGGCGCTCAATAATGACATCGACCAGCGCCGGCGGCGGCAGCGTATATCCAAACACGCCATGCTCGACCCGGCGTTGCAGCGCTTCTATCACCGCAACCGGCGACTGGAAATCCATGTCAGCAACCCACAGCGGCAGGATATCTTGCCCTGCAAATTTTTCAAACTTGGTGCAGTGGCTGGCACTACGGTCGATCACCCGATCAAAATCAAATTTCATAGCCTGAACCTACATCTGGATTTGAGAGTATAACAACTGTAACTTACACTGCTTGCGATCTTACCTGGAGCGAACAACATGGGTTTATTCAATAAAAAATCTGTCCTACCCACCGCTGACGAGGCCTTGCCCGGACGTACCGACCCAATGCCGGTGCCAGCGGCGCATTTCGTCAACGGCGCGCCACTGCAACCGCCCTTTGCCGCGCACTTACAGCAGGCTGTGTTCGGTATGGGTTGCTTCTGGGGGGCTGAACGACGCTTTTGGGAAGCAACTGGGGTGGTCTCCACGGCTGTAGGCTATATCGGCGGGGTCACACCCAATCCCAGTTACGAGGAAGTCTGCTCTGGTCTGACAGGTCACAATGAGGTGGTTTTGGTGCTCTTCGACCCCGCAATCATCAGCTATGATGGCCTGCTCGCCCTGTTCTGGGAAAGCCACAAC
>JABMOJ010000182.1 GCA_013204195.1 SAR86 cluster bacterium | reverse complement strand
TTGTGGCATATATCCACCGACCGTGGCGATACCATGAAGGCCCGGTTTGTGATCTGCGCCAACGGTACCTTGTCGAAGCCGAAGCTGGCGAAAATTCATGGGATTGAGTCATTTCAGGGTCACTCGTTTCATACCTCACGCTGGGACTATGATTACACGGGTAACGACTTGTCAAAGCTGCGGGACAAGGTTGTCGGTATTATCGGTACCGGTGCGACGGCAGTGCAGGCGGTACCGCAACTGGCGGCAGCCGCAAAACAGTTGTACGTGTTCCAACGTACGCCTTCATCCATCGATGTTCGAGATGACTGGCCTACGGATCCGAACTGGGCGCGCAAGCTGGCGCCGGGCTGGCAGGCGAAACGCCGAGCCAGAGCCTTGACGGCTCGCGAACTCACGCCAGAACAGCAGGCGGCTCAGGCCAAGCTGAGCCGTGAAGAAAAAATTCAGAGCCAAGAGAACGCTAACATCGATTATATGATGCGAATCCATACACGTATCGATAGCATCGTGCAGGACCAGGCCACAGCAGACGCACTCAAACCGTGGTATATGTTTATGTGCAAACGGCCCTGTTTCCACAATGATTATTTGCCTGCTTATAATCGCCCCAATGTGGAACTGGTCGACACCCATGGGCAGGGGATCAACGAGATCACGGCCCAGGGTCCGGTGTTTGCTGACAAGCAGTATGCAGTTGATTTGTTGATTTATGCGACGGGCTTTGAAGTGCAAAAAACGGGCATCTATAACCAGATCATTGGCGAGTCGGGGCTCGATCTGAATGACAAATACAGCACGGGTATGCGCACGTTACTGGGCATTCACACTAGTGGTTATCCTAACCTGTTTATTATGGGGGGCTACCAGGCATCATTTCAATTCAACTTGACCGACATGCTGCAGACCCAGGGCGATCATATCGCCGCCTGCATCGCCTACGCTCGAGAACAAGGTTACCAGACTATTGATCCGACACCGGAAGCCGAGGCGTGGTGGGTGCAGGAGGTGATTGATCATCGAGGCAAAACCGGTAGGAATCAGGAGTGTACGCCGGGCTACTATAACTTCGAGGGTGAAGAGCAACGTCGTCAGGATGGTAACTATAACGGTGGTTTCAGGCAGTACTTTACCCATATGGCTGAGGTGCGAGAGAAGATGGCGGACAACTTTGTGTTTACGCAGAAGGTCGCATCAACCACTGATGGCTGAATGGCCAGGCATTTCCTCCTAGCCAGCATGGGGACCAGCGTTCTTGACTAACGACTAGTCTAGGATCGTGTGAATATTGGTTCGCGTTTTTCTCGAAACGCCTTGACGGCTTCTTGGTGGTCATTACTGTTGCGCAGACTAGGCAGTTCTTGTTTTTCCAGTTCGCGCATTGCAGTGGGATCCAAATCCATAGCCCGAGAGGCTACCCGCTTGGTGGCTTCTACCGACAGTGGCGCACGAGACGCGATACGCGTGGCCAAGGTTTTTGCGGCTTCTAGTAACGCCGCCGGTGGCTCGGTCTGGGTGGTCACGCCGAAGCGTTCTACTGCCAGTGCATCAAAAGTTGAGCCGGTCAGCAACATCGCCTTGGCTCGAGCAATACCGATGAGACGCGGTAGTCGATAAGCTGAAGCCATCAATCCCATGTTTACGCCGGCGCAGACAAAACGTGCGTCAGCAGAGGCAATGCGGATATCGCAACACAGTGCCAACTCAAAGCCGCCACCGATGCACCAGCCATTGATGGCGGCGATAACGGGGACCGGCGAAGACTCAACTGCCGTCAGCAGGCGACTAAAGGCTGAGAGTGCTTCGCCGCCTTTAGCCTTTAGGTCCGCGCCGGCGCAGAAGGAATTGCCTGACCCCGTGAGGATGATTGCGCGCGCGCTGGAAGCATCTTTGATCGCCTGAAACTCTTCGAGGAGTTTGCCCAGCATCGCCGCATCCATGGCATTCGCTGGTGGGTTGTCTATGGTCAGCAACTTGACGAACTCGCCGACGGACTCGGAACCTACTGTGCCACTCATGGTTAATCCTTTGCTGGTCTGTCGTTGGTATTATGCTTGCGCGACACAGAGCCTATACCTCGGCAGATCATGATGTATTCGGCTATTCTCCGGCTCATTATTCATGGAATAACTGAGCCGGTTTTTTCTAGTAGCCGTTCAGTGTTGCTAGGCGATCGTAGTGGTAGCCGGCGTCACCAAAGGTTTTTTCGGCAACGCGGGCGCGTTTCAGAAAGAAACCAATCTCATGTTCGTCAGTCATGCCGATACCACCGTGCATCTGCACGCCTTCTGAGGAGATCTGGTGCAGCGTTTCACACAGCTGAGCCTTAGCCGACGAGGCAAGGGTGGGCAGGTCTGCATTGCGGCCTTCATCCAATGCTGACAACGCATCTATCAAGATCGATTTTGACAGCTCAAGGTTGCAGTACATATCGACCGCTCGATGCTGCAATGACTGGAAAGAGCCAATTTTAGTTTCAAACTGGGTGCGTTCTTTCAGATAGGCCAGTGTCCGTTCAAAAATTTCCAGTGATGCTCCTAACATTTCTGCAGCCATGCCCAGTGCGGCGCGATCCAATACCGGGTCTAGTATATCCGCGCCTCGGTCCAGTTCGCCGAGTATCGCCGACGCTTCAACGGAGACGTTGGTAAAGGTGATTTTGGCGGCATTACGGCTGTCGACCATTTGGGTGCGGGTCACTTCAACACCGGCGGCTGCTCGATCGACCAGGAACAGGGTGATGCCTTGTCTGTCGTGCGTGTTGCCGCTGGTGCGCGTCGCAACAATCAAGGTGTCGGCAATGTGACCGTCCAAAACAAAGACCTTGGCGCCGTTGATCTTGTAGCTGCCGGCAGATGATTCTGCGC
>JABMOJ010000181.1 GCA_013204195.1 SAR86 cluster bacterium | reverse complement strand
GGCTACGATCGACCCCCATGGTTTCCTTCGCCGCCTCGATTTCCGCTGCGGAAAGAAACGCTTTCATGTTCTCAGCGATGGACAGCTGCATCAACTCGATGATCGCAGGAATATCCGTCGCAAGTGCTAAACGGTGGCTAAACTGAGGAGGCCTTGCATGATTCACTCTATTGATCACCTGTCGATTAGTTATTGTTTACCTGTTGTTTATCTATTCCTTAGGCATAAAGAAACGCCCTAGCAACCCCTCAGACGTCTTCGGGCAGCGCACCGATAGACTGTCGCACTTTTATTGCGATAGCTTGTCGCTTAGGCCCATCGACCAAACCCTTGGTCGAGGACAATATTAATGGCAAAAAATACGGGCCCCTTAGCCCAATCAACTCAGCCAACCCACCAGTCTATGGCTGGTTAATCAGCGGTTGCTGCCCATTCATGATTGTACATAAGGCGTTGGTGCTGACGCCGGTCAACCACAACCCTGGTGCCATGCACCTGCTCTTCGTCAAAATAGTCAGCCCAGCTCGCCGGCTCCAACCACTCATCAGCCACTGCCGCGTTGCTCACAACAACCGCCAATGCCAGGCAGCGGCCCAAAAATTCGCTAAAGCATAGTCAACACGACATTTTCAAAGCCTTTTCACTATTCAACCCGCGCCATCTAAGCCGCAGCACCCGCAGCCAGTCAAGCAGTCGACAGATAGGCTTACGTCAACAGTATTTTGAAGCCGATCAAGATCAATACGACACCACCCAATAATTCTGCACGGCGCCCCAGCAAGGTACCGCTTTTGACGCCAACAAACACCCCCAGACAACTAAACAACCCAGTTATCACACCTATCAACAAACAAGCTAACAGCGGGTTAAAGTCAATGAGCGGCAGCGCAACGCCCGCCGCCAGCGCATCGATACTCGTCGCAACCGCAAGCACTAGCATGACCTTATGGGTAACAATCCGCGTATCGGATAGCGTGTCGGACAGCACTTCGGCAGCAGCGTCGCCTCCGGGCGCCTGATTGATTGACTCAACAATCATTTTGCCGCCGACAATCCCTAACAACAAGAACGCGATCCAGGGAGCCAGGGCTTCGAACCAGCCGAGCAGGCTGATACCACCCAAAACACCCAACAGTGGCATAAGCGCCTGGAACACACCAAAGTACGCCCCCGCCATCAGCGCCAACCACACCGGACTGGTTTTACATTTGGCGCCCAGACCGATGGACACCGCGAAAGCGTCCATACTTAAGGCGAGCGCTAAAAACAATACTTCGATCACGTCATCTGCCCCTTAGCCGGGTTTCCGCCCGGCCTTTAGCTCTGAGTTGCAAGGAACTGGCGAAGCGACAGGTAGTCGGCATGAAACTGACGAATGCCTTGACTGAGCTTGTCAGTCGCCATGGCATCTTCATTCATCTGCCAGCGAAAGCGGCACTCATCCATGGAGACTTTCTCGATCGGCAGCAATTTGGCAGCATCGGCATCGAGTCGAATTGGCACTAACGCCTCACGCTGACTTAGCTGCTCAAGGAGCCCTGGGCTGATGGTCAGTCGATCGCAGCCGCTCAAGGCTAAAACTTCCTCGACGTTACGAAAGCTTGCGCCCATGACCACCGTGGCATAGTCAAATTTTTTGTAGTACTCGAAGATTTGCCTGACAGACAGCACACCCGGGTCGTTCTCTGCGGAATACTCGAGCCCGGTCTTGGCCTTATGCCAATCCAAAATTCGACCCACGAAGGGCGAAATCAAAAACACACCGGCTTCGGCGCAGGCGACGGCTTGCGCGAACCCAAACAACAATGTCAAATTGCACTGAATGCCTTGGGTTTCCAGGATTTTTGCCGCGGCAATACCCTCCCAGGTGGCGGCGATTTTAATCAGCACTCTGGATTGATCAATCCCCGCTGCTGCATACAACGCGATGATCCGCCGGGCTTTGTCTAACGTCGCCGTTGTATCGAAAGACAATTGCGCATCTACTTCCGTCGAGACTCGACCGGGAATATGGCGCAACAGTTCCACCCCAAAATTAATGGCCAGGCGGTCCATGGCCGGATCCAGCCACGCTGTTGCAGCTTGCTGTTTTCCCCAAGTCATCGCGTCATCCACCAGATGCCGATACTGTGGCATCTGTGCGGCGTTCAATAATAGGGACGGATTGGTCGTCGCGTCCTGAGGATGGTACTGCTTGATTGAATTGATATCGCCGGTATCAGCGACGACCGTGGTAACCCGCTTAAGCTGTTCCAGTTGCGATGGCATCTTGGCCTCCGAAGCAAAACCCACAGTGTACACCGACCCGGCGTTCGCTGCTGCTTAACACGAACATCTCAATAGAGCACGGCCTGCCAGCTAGCCACGCGCTGTGACCGCAAAGAGGTCTCCTTGAGCACGACGCACCAGATGGTGGGATCTTCGCAGGCTACTCGAGCCAGTGACCGATGATCAGGCGGCGTTTGCGTCACAGGAACGGAGCCTCCATAATGCCTCAGCGGCAACGGCCGCAAATGTAAAAATCAAGGCAAGGTGCATCCTTAACATGGTCGACAAGATATCCTGGTCAGTGGTTATGACCAAGCCCAGACAGGAAAATTACGCGGCAGAGCGACTTGCGGAACAGAATTTTGCCACCTACCTGCCGCTAGTGGCCAAGCGCGACAAACTTGGCAAGCCCATCGGTACCACACCGATGTTCCCGGGGTATTGCTTCTGTGGCTTTCAACCCGAACAATCCATCGCGCCCGTACGCTCAACACCAGGCATTATCAGCCTTGTGCGCTTCGGTCACGAGGTCGCTATTATCCAAGCCGAGGTCATTGATCGGCTGCAGAAGATGGAAGCCATGTTGCAGGCCAGCGCCAATGACGGCGGACTGAAACCGGGCGACCCGGTGCAGATTATCCAAGGCCCCTTTGCCGGTTATGAGGGTCTCGCGTCGCGAGTATCCGCAACGCGTATCGATGTCTTGATGACCATCATGGGGCAGGCCCAACGGGTTCGGTTTACCCCGGACGATCTGGCCCGACCGGGCTAGGCGACAATCAAAAATAACGATTAAGCCCGACCCGAAGCAACGGGCTCAGGGGCAAAATGTCGATTCCCTGCGTTAAGACACTCAAAAAGTGCTTCAACCGCACTAGAATAGCCATGCAGGTTTTATTCTGGTGCGGATTGCAGTAACCTGCGTTCAAAGAATGAACAATCAGAGCGGCAAG
>JABMOJ010000180.1 GCA_013204195.1 SAR86 cluster bacterium | reverse complement strand
CGCGGGTGTAACGACCGCCCAAAGCGGCACCGTTTCAAGAGAATTCACCCAAGGCCTGGGGTTCGCCAAGCAGCTAAATCTGGTGCCTATGCGACTCGAATTATGGCCTAAATTCGATGAGTTTGGACTCGACCTGCTCGAAGGCGTCGATGATCCGCAAAATTACAATACCGACACCCTGCATATCGGCGCGGTTAAAATAGTCGCTGATGGCAGCATCCAAGGCTTTACCGGCTATCTTAGCCAACCCTATCACACGCCCTTCGGCGATGATCACACCTATCGCGGCTATCCACGCATGCCCTTCACCGAACTCGCCGCTTGGATCGCCCGTTACCATGCTGCCGGTTATCAACTCGCCATCCATGGCAATGGCGACGCGGCGATTGAAGACATTATCAACGCCTTCGAAATGGCGCAAAAAGCCACGCCACGCGCTGATCCTCGAATGATACTGATCCATGCTCAAATGCTTCGCGATGACCAGCTAGACCGACTGACGGCACTGGGCATCACGCCCAGCTTCTTCTCTGCTCATACTTATTACTGGGGTGACCAACATCGCGATGTCACCATGGGTCCGGACCGTGCCGCCAACATCAGTCCGGCACAGTCTGCGCTGCAACGCCATGTTCGCTTCAGTAGCCATCTCGACACACCTATTGTCCCCATGAGCCCCTTGCTGTCGGTCTGGTCGTGCGTCACTAGGCTGTCAGCCAGCGGTAACATTATTGGTCCGGCGCAACGCATTAATGTACTCAGCGCCCTGCGCAGCGTCACCATTGATGCCGCGTGGCAAATCTTTCGAGATAAAGACCTAGGCTCTATCGAACCAGGCAAGCTCGCAGATTTGGTGGTACTCGACCAAGATCCACTGGGCGACCCACTGGCTATCAAGGACATTCCCGTCAACCTCACGATGATTGGCGGCGTCAGCCACTATCAGCGGCACGCAGATTAACAGTATCCCTAATAAATCAACCAACAAACCACAGGAGAAGATCATGTTACTTGACGCCTTTCGGCTCGATGGAAAAACCGTGATTGTAACCGGCGCGGGCAAGGGCATCGGCAAGTGTATCGCCGAAAGTTTTGCGGAGATGGGCGCAAACGTCGTCTGCGTTGCCCGCACCTTGGCCGATATCGAGATCACCGCGATCGCCGTCCGTGCTCACGGCGTGCAAGCACTAGCGGTAGTTTGTGACGTTACTAAAGAAGAGGCTTTGGCACAGCTCGTCGCAGAGACCATCAGCACCTTTGGCGGCATTGACATTTTAATCAACAATGCGGGTGCACCCGGCCGCGGCTGGGGCAGCATCGACAAGGTAGACATGAGTCGATTTGAGCATACCATGCGCATCAATCTAAGCTCAGCCTACGCCCTCACCCATCTGTGCCTGCCCCATCTGCGCCAGAGCCCACAGGCCAGCATCGTCAATATTTCATCCGCACTCAGCTGGATGGTGGATAAAAATTTCTCCGCTTATGCAGCCGCTAAGGCCGGCATGAATCAGATGACACGTATCATGTCCTATGAACTGGCACCGTCTATTCGAGTCAATGCCGTAGCACCCGGCGCGGTGGCAACACCTAGCCTGGCCTTTATCAGCAACGACCCTAAACTCAAAGCCGACGCTGAGCGCTGGATACCCTTACGCCGCTTGGGCGATCCTATAGATATTGCGCTAGGCGCGCTCTACCTCGCCTCACCTGCCAGCAGTTTTACGACGGGCAAGATTCTCGAAATCGATGGCGGCATGCAGGCCTTACCTGGCAGTGCTATCCAGGCCCACTTAGACAACCCTTAAGCACAACGGCAGCCCTAACAAGCCCTTCATCAGCAGGAGAGTAGTATGAGAATTTATGCACTTACAGGCGGCGCCACCGGTATCGGTGCGGCCATCAAGCAACGACTGCTGGCGAACGGCCATCAGGTGATCGTCGTCGACGTAACCGACGCCGACATTATCGCTGACCTCAGCACGGCCGACGGCCGCCAACGGGCCATTGACGACATCCACGAACGCGCTCCAGACGGGCTCGATGGCTTAATTACCTGCGCCGGCCTTGGTTCACATATCCCTGATCGGGGCCTGGTGACACGCGTCATCTATTTTGGT
>JABMOJ010000179.1 GCA_013204195.1 SAR86 cluster bacterium | reverse complement strand
GGCAGGATCCTCACCAGCATCAATGCCGTCCTGACAACCCAGCTCAAGGCCGGCGATCAATTACAACTGGGCGTACTGCGCTTGGTGGTGCTACCCTTTCTGCACCAAGATGATTACGACCGCTTACTGTGGAGCTGCGATGTGAATTTTGTTCGCGGCGAAGATTCCTTCGTTCGCGCCCACTGGGCTGGCAAGCCTATGGTCTGGCAAATTTACCCCCAAGATGATGACATTCATCTCGTCAAACTCGATGCCTGGCTGGCGCAACAAGCCCAGATTTCTGGTCCAGCGCTGACTGCCGCCGCACTCACTCAAGCCTGGAATACCCAAGTGGATTGTGCCGCCGAATGGCAGCAGGCCATCACCGATCAGCGGTGCTGGCAGCAGCAATCCCAAGCTTGGACCAAGCACCTGAATTCTTTCGATGATTTAGCATCTCAGCTAGTGTATTTTGGACAAAAGTCGCTATAGTAGCGCGCCGACTCAACCGCCTTATATCGAGATGAATCATGAAAACAGGACAAGAATTACGTGCCGGTCACGTTATCAATATCGACGGTCAACCCTGGTTGATTCAGAAGGCTGAAATTAGCCGCTCCGGACGCAACACCGCGGTAGTAAAGACCAAATTGAAGAACCTGCTGAACGGCTCTTTGACAGAGACGCCTTATAAGGCAGACGACAAGTTCGAAGACATCAGTCTGGACCGCAAGGAAGTCACCTATTCTTACTTTGCCGATCCCGTCTATGTGTTTGTCGACACTGAGTATGAGCAGTATGAGCTGGCCGCCGACGACCTGGGTGACCTGCTGCACTATATTGAAGACGGCATGGAAGACGTCTGCGAGGCAGTGTTTTTCGACGGTCGAATGATTTCCATCACCCCACCGAATACCGTGACCCGGGAAATCGTTTATAGCGAGCCATCCGTGCGTGGCGACACTTCCGGCAAGGTGATGAAACGCGCCAGACTCAGCAATGGACATGAGATTCAGGTCTCAGACTTCGTCAATACTGGTGACAAGGTCGTCATCGATACCCGCACTGGCGAATACAAGTCACGGGCAAAAGACTAATCAAACCTGCGCTCGACGATTTACGTCGAGCGCACCTGTACCGCATCCAGCAGGCCATTGATCTCGGCATCAATGGCCTGTTGCGTCGTCAACTGACCAAAAAATGCCTGCAGATTGTCCCCCGTCGCAAGGCCCAGAATAAACCCAAGCACCGAGCCACGATGGACATTGTCGCCGCCCAGATTGGTATTCGACCGCAAACCGACCATCGGGTCCTGCAGGTATTTACAAGCCAGAAACAATACCCCTGGCCATGACCCCGAGATGTAACAGGCCTTGGAAAACCGCCCGCCAATAATATCTGCATCATTATGGGTTTTCTGAATCAGCTGCGCGACATCGCCACCCACGGCACGATTGGCAAACCCCGCCAGCACTTGCTGGGCGGGTTGATCCGGCTCACGGAATAACAGGTCGTGAATCAGGTTTACATAGTCTGCACAAACTCGAGCTAGCTGCGCATCGGGGTGGGTCAGATAAAGGTGTCCCAGCGCCACTTCCTTCACTCGCTGCAACGCCGTACCCGCCATCAGCTCGCCTATGACCAGCGGCCCTATGGTCACCAAGCCGCCGATAGATGGTGTGTCATGAGTAACAGCCGCACAGCGATTACCCGGCTTACCCATGGCCCAATTGGCAAAAAACGCTCGATGATAAGACTCGGCATAGGTGTCGGGATGCTGCGGTGAGTCTGCCGTCATCAGTTGAATATAGGCATCCAGAAATTGCGCCTCGTGGTAATGCCCGGCATTGGCCGCCAGAACTCGCAGCAAGACCCTAGCACAGTGCGCATTCAACGTGTTTTCGCCGGCCTGCATGCCCTGATGATAATGTTGGTTAGCCTGCCCCCAAAATTGTCCTTTACCTTTGAGGATGACATCGCCAACCACTTGGCGCCCACTCGCACCACCCTGTCGGCCGCGGCCACCCTGATTGGTGGAATGCAGTGCCATGATGGATGAGGGATGGTGTGCAGGCGCTGCCTCGAACTGCACTATGCCTCCAGGAAAGCCGGCTTCGATATCATGCTGGCTATAGTACCAATGTACCGGCATGGCCAGCGCGTCACCGACAAACAGGGATTGTAAGGCCGCCACACTACGCTGACGGCGCGTGTTGGCATCAGTAGTGACAAGGTCTTCAAGCATTCGCGTATCCCATAGACAAGTCTTAGTGTGGAGACTGATACGCAACAAACAGCCACTTTGATCAGTATTCGCCAACAACGGCAGTTCTCATATCAGCGTCACCGTCGATTCTGTCGCACTTGTACGATACGACTGGCGGGCACTGTCAGTTGCGTGAGCAAATAGATTTTGAAGGCTGGCGGGTAGTCCTGCTCTTGCAGGGCAGCCTGCATACAGGCCAACCAGGCGTCTTTCTCGACCTCGGTGATCGGCAGATGAGCGTGAGCCGACGGAATCGCGATCGGGCCATATTTTTTCCCATAGCGCCGCGGACCGCCGGTCCAGCCACACAAAAAAAGGGTCAGCTTATCGATAGACATCGTCAAATTATCGGGGTGCATGGCACGAATAACACGGGCATCTGATCGTTGATCCATGTGCCGATAAAAGGCCTCAACCAGTTTGAGTATGCCCGCCTCGCCGCCGGCAGCCTGAAATGAAGCATCTTCAACACCATATTGGCTTGTCGTCATCTGCTGCTCTCTCGTTCGCCTCGGCGATCCACATTGGTCATCCGCATTGGTCATCCGCATTCAAGCGCCGGCATTTGGCGCATTAACACCACAGGTTCTCAACACCACTGAATAAGAGTAGACTTTTTTGACTTTCACGAACGGGCATTGCCATGACCACGCCGCAGAATCAGTCTGTAACTGATCATAAACAGGATCTTCCCAGCGCGCACCCCATGGATGCAATTCCCGTCAGGCAAATGCGCTTCAAACTAGATGCCGAAACGGTCAGCAAGCCTGTGTGGAGCCAGACTCATCCAGACTTCTCAATTTTTATCAACGCTCTGGGCCTCCACGTACCCCACTTCGAGCGCTTCCTAGTAAAGGTCATGCGCGCCTATCGAGACGAACTGAAGGACCCGGCATTACACACCGATGTGCAGGCTATTATCGGCCAGGAGTCCCATCATGCCTTCAACTTCCTCGGCTGGAACCAGGCGATGGCGCAATTTTATCCGGGCCTCGCCGACCTGGATGCCCACGCCAAAGGCTATTTCGAAACCCAGTTCAAAAACACGAGCAAGAAATTCCAGATCGGCTTTACCGCAGGCTACGAGACCTTTACTTTTCTCGGCGGCATGATCATCCTCAACCGCTACCAAGAGTTCATGGCCGAAGCCGATCCTACCTTGCGCGCGCTATGGGTCTGGCACCAAGTCGAAGAAGTCGAGCATGGCGCCGTGGCTTTCGACTTTTACCAAGCCTTTTATCCGGATGATCTGTGGTATCGCCGTTGGATGGTGCTGTATGCCTTCACCCATATCAGCTGGGAAACCTTCAAAGCTTATGCCTTGATGATTCGCAAGGAGGGCTATTACAAGACTCCAGGGCGAGCCTGGCGGGCGTGGCGGTTTTTCGCCAGTTTTGCTTTCGATTTAGGCAGGGCAGCATTGCCGGTGCTGGCCCGAGACTATCATCCGCGACACCATCCAATCTGCAACGATGAGCAGAACCGACTGGCCGTCGCTTGGCGCAAGTACCATACGGCGGGTCACAACACACTTGCCCTCGACAACCAGGCTATCGAGCAAATGCTTGCCAGCCCCACCTGATTCGCCAACCGTAGAGGTATGCCCACTTGTCTAACCCAACCCTAAATCCACGCCTGTCTTACCTGGTTATCGCCAATGGCATGATCGTCCTGTTACTCGGTCTGGTGGCTGGCATCATGCTGATCTTCTCGTTACTGGATGCCGTTAGCCTATGGCCATTTCCCGCGTGGGAAGTTGCGATTCCAGGCACCAGTCGCGGTTGGCAAGCTGCGCACGTCGGTGGCATTTTAAATGGCGTGATGATCGGTGGCGCGGGTTTGCTGATGCAAAAGCTCGCACTGACTGGCCGCCGCGACTTACTGGTTGGCTGGGGCATGATCATTACCGGCTGGGCCAACACCCTGTTCTACTGGGCCGGCAACTTCAGCACTAACCGAGGATTATCCGTCGGCGCGACACCCTTCGGCGAAGGCGATCTGGCGGGCGCGCTGGCTTTTCTCGGCGGCGGCACCGGGATGATTTTCACCTTTATCGCCGTCGCCATACTGGCAAAAAGTGCGCTGGATGCAGCGCGCCAGCATTCTCACTAGCCGTTGCGAGTCGGCGTCTCGGGGTTTGCTGAACCCTCAGACGTACTCGCCCGCCTTGATCACCAAAAACTGCCTGTCCTGATCATCCTGGGGCGTCCCTTGACCACCGTCTTTCGATAACATAACCGACGGATCGTGAGCAAATTGCAGAATATAAGCCTTGCGCTCATCACCCGTTCGATTCGGACCAGTACGGTGGGGCGTCAGCGACGAAAACACGACAACGTCGCCGGCTTTGGCCTCAATCGGCACCGCACCACTTGTGTCACTCAAACACTCGTAACCCAAGTCAGTATGCCAGTGGCTTAACGTTCCTAGCTGATGCACCCCTGGCATGATCCAGGGACAACCATTGTCGATGGTGGTATCCACCAGCGGGATCCAGCAAGTCAGGTAATCCTGAGGCGCGACGAAGTTGTAGCCGTTGTCCTGATGCCAGGGAAATTCCTCGGGGCAATAGGGCTTCTTATACACCGCCTGATCCCAGTAGAGACGACAGTCTGGGCCCAGCAAATCGTGACACAGATCCGCAAATAATGTGGACGTCGCAAACTGTCGCGCCACTTCAGCGCGTTTCACCACATGTAGCGCAAAAGTAACCTCGTCAGCCCGCGCAATATATTGCCGCTTGTTTTCCACGGTTAGCAGAAACTCATTGGTCTTGGCTTCCAACGGATCAATCGCCGCAATCAAAGCATCCAGAGTTGCCTGGGGTATGACCTGCTCAAGCAGGAAGGCGCCATCTTGATTCCACTGCCGTGCCTGTGGTTCAGTGACAAGCCGAAAAGGGCCAGTCGCGTCACGCCAGGCAAAAGCGGTATTTTGTTCATGTCGTTGCAAGCCCATCGTTTGCCCTCGATTGAATGTAAAATAGTTGCAGAATCGGTGGAGACAAGCAATTCATTCATTCATTATCACGGGAGACTCCCTGTGGTAAAAAATCATGGATCCGTACTTGTTTCCCGAAAACTTCATCTGGAGCACCGCCACAGCGGCACACCAGGTAGAAGGCAATAACACCAATAACGATATCTGGTTGCTTGAACAGGTTGAACACAGCATGTTCAAGGAACCGTCATTGGATGCCTGTGATCACTTTCATCGTTATCCCGACGACATCAAGCTGCTTGCCGATTTGGGCTTTAACGCTTATCGATTCTCGATTGAGTGGGCTCGAGTCGAGCCGGTCGAGGGTCAGTTTTCGGCTGCGGCCATCGATCATTATCGGCGTATGCTCGAAGCTTGTCATGGGCAAGGACTAAGACCATTTGTCACCTTCCACCACTTTTCGTCACCCCAGTGGCTGTTGCAACAAGGCGGCTGGGAAAGCGCTGCCACACCGGCGCTGTTCGCCCGTTACTGTGGGCGAATAGCTCGCGACTTGGGCCATCTGATTGGTGGCGGTTGCACCATCAATGAAGTGAACATCGGCCGGGTACTGATCTCCTCTGGCATCATGCCAACCATGGGGAAAATCCGCCAGTCTCCCGGCTGGATTGAAGCTTCGACTCAGCTCGGCATCACACCTGAAGAACTCAATCCGTTTATGTTTGCGGTCAGTGAACAGGGGCGCGCCGTCGTCATGGCAGCACATCATCAGGCTGTTGACGCGATTCGCGCTAGCGGCGCAACATTTCCCGTGGGGGCGACCCTGGCGGTCCAGGACATCGTCTCAGTCTCCGGCGGTGAAACCATCGCGGCGCAGCATCGACAGACGGTGAATGAAGCGTATCTGACGGATTTGGTGGGGGACGATTTCGTCGGCGTGCAATGCTACACCCGTCACCGCTATGACGCTTCCGGCCCCATGCCACCAGAAGCGGGCATTGAATTGACTCAAATGGGTTACGAGTTTTGGCCCGAGGCGCTGGAAAGTGCGATTCGGCAGGCCCACGCCACATCTGGCTTACCGGTTATGGTCACCGAGAACGGTCTAGCGACAACCGATGACAGGCGCCGCATTGCTTACGTCGAGCGCGCCCTGAACGGTGTAAAAAACTGTCTAGATGAGGGCATTCCTGTGATGGGCTACACCTACTGGTCGGCATTGGACAACTTTGAGTGGATGCTTGGTTATACGCCGACATTTGGTCTGATTGCAGTGGATCGGCAAACACAGACGCGCACCGTCAAAGACAGTGCGGTTTGGCTAGGGGGCGTCGCCCGCAGCAACACTCTGCGCTGATTTCTACAGCCGCTGATTCAACTCTAGTAGATTGCCTGAAGGGTCTTTAAAAAAACACTGCAGACAGATGCCTGTCATTTCATTTGACCGAGATACTTCGACACCCTTGGTTTGAAGGTAATCTCTGTAGGCGGCAATATCGTCGACCTCAAAGGCAAAGTGCTGTCCCGCAGGCGCCTGATGGTTCTCTACTTCCAGCAGATGCAATTGCTGATCGCCTATCTGCAACCAGGCTCCGTCAAAGCCAAGGTCAGGCCTGGGAATTTCCTTGAAGTTCAGGGTGTCGACATAGAAATTAGTCGCTTGCTGAACATCGGCAACATTAATGGAAATATGGTGAATCATAGAAAAATTCATAGCAGTCGGTCTCGATCAACAAAAATCTCCGGCCTAGCAT
>JABMOJ010000178.1 GCA_013204195.1 SAR86 cluster bacterium | reverse complement strand
AGCCAAGCCTGAGCCCGAAATCACAGCCTCTGCTGAGCCGGCAGCGCCGGCAGCAAAGCCGAAGCCAACCAGAGCCAAAAAGATCACAGCAGACGTCGTCGAGACTCAGGAAGCCAGCCCAGTAAAGGCCAAACGTGCCAAGCCTGTTCCCACGGAAGGCATGGGCCCTGTCAAAAAGAAAGCCAGGGTTGTCAAAAAGAGCAATGCCGACACTAAAATCAAGGTCGAGAAGAGCAGCAAGCCCTCACGTAAGGCGCGCAAACAAGCTAAAACGGACTAAGACGGCCTGACGCTTAACTGGGCTATTGAAACGGAAGATAAATGATGACTGATCGACTCGTAGGCAAAGTGGCACTGATCACAGGTGGCACCAGCGGTATCGGGGCGGCCACCGCCAGACTGTTTGCCGCAGAAGGGGCGCGCGTTGTCATTGTCGGTCGCTCGGAAGAAAAAGGTCAAAAGCTCGCTGCCAGCCTGGGTAGTCACGTGATCTACAGCAAAGCAGATATTACCCAAGAAGCAGATATTGCCGCCGCCATCGCACTGACGGTGAAGCATTTCGGCAAACTCGACATCCTCTTTAATAACGCCGGCGGCCCGGTTGGCGCTGGCTTGCAAGGCGTCACACCGGAACACATTCAGGATGGTGTCAGCCTGCTGTTATCCAGTGTGATTCTTGGCATCAAACACGCTATTGGCCCCATGACGGCTAATGGCGGCGGCTCGATTATCAATAACTCAAGTATTGCTGGCCTGCGACACCTTCAGGGCGACATTCTCTATTCCGCAATTAAAGCTGCCGTCTCGCACTATACTCGCCTCGCAGGTGTTGAACTGGGTCCCTTAAATATTCGCGTCAACGCCATTTCTCCCGGCGCCATCGCCACCCCGATATTTTATGGTGGTTCGGCCCGCGCCAATACCCTCACCGATGCCGAAAACGAAGCCAAAATGGCCAAGCTCACTGCCAATCTGGCTAAAGCCGTACCATTGCAACAGGCGGGCCTCGCTGTGGATATCGCTGAAGGCGCACTGTACCTCGCCAGCGATGCCAGTCGATTCGTCACCAGCCACGATCTGGTGATTGACGGCGGCCGCACGGCGATGTTTAACGAGCCACGCGGTTAAGCCTGGCCCCAAGCGAGTAAAAGCTCGCTGAACAGGTCCATACCGACTGGCCCTCAGACCTGGTTTTTTTAGGCATAGTAGTCACTATCAATACTCAGTAAACATCGAGCTAGCAGCCCGCGATGCATAACATTTCACCGCCATCCAATACGCGCTTGTTTAACGAAGCGTTCAGCTGGCTGGAGCTCCCTCGCCTGCTTCTCCATGCCCCAGATTTACTCACCCAGGTCCGCGGCAAGGGAGAACGGGTTTTAGTCTTCCCTGGCTTTGGCGCCGGAGACCTTTCTACTCTAGTATTGCGCCAGTATTTGGCTTATCTGGGCTACAACAGTGCGGGCTGGCAACAAGGCATCAATACCGGTGATGTCATGGCGATGATCCGCACCCTTACCGACGCGGTAAGAAAGCAAGTACAGGATACCAGCGCCCCCGTCATACTGGTGGGCTGGAGTCTCGGCGGTTATCTTGCCAGAGAGGTCGCCAGGGAATTACCCGACCACGTCAGCCAGGTCTTGACCATGGGCAGCCCGATTATCGGTGGGCCTAAGTACACCCGCGTCGCCGCACTGTTCAAGGACAACGGCGTCAGCCTGGACATGATCGAGCAGGCTATCGCAGCAAGGGATACGCAATTACTGCAGCTACCCATCACCAATATTTACTCAAAGAACGACGGGGTCGTCGCCTGGGAAGCCTGCATCGACCACAAGTCACCCGACGTCGAGCACTTTGAAGTCCGCAGCAGCCATCTGGGGCTCGGCATTTCAGCTGACGTCTTCCGTATCATTGCGCGCCAGTTGAGTAAAAACCAATTGCGTCTGAAAAATCCTTAAACAGGCTAATAACAAAATATCTACTCACAATATGACATCCTGTGGAATAAGACGGTAAAGTAGCGCTATCAAAGCTCTGGGTTTACCGTAACGTTTTACCAAAGCTTCCCACTAGAACAATCAGGTAGTACGCAGCAGAGTAATCCTATGACCAATAACGACGTGTTACGCCGAATCCGCTACACATTTAACTTCAACGACAAGACTATGATTCAGTTATTTGCCGAAGCAGGTCACACCGTGACCCGCGAACAGGTCAGTGATTGGCTCAAAAAAGATGATGACCCGGCCTATCAAGACTGCTCAGACGTTGAACTGGCAATATTTCTCAATGGTTTAATCAATCTGAAGCGCGGCAAGCGTGAGGGCCCACAACCAGAGCCAGAACAACGCTTATCGAACAATATTATTTTCATGAAATTAAAAATCGCCTTAAACTTGCAGGCAGATGAAATCCTCGAGATCATGAATCGCTCAGATTTCAGGCTCAGCAAACATGAACTCAGCGCATTTTTTCGCAAATCGAGTCACAAGCACTTTCGAAAATGCCAGGACCAGGTGTTAAGGCATTTCCTGAAGGGTTTGCAGGCCACTTACCGTACTGACACCGATAGCAGCGACGACCAGGAACATCAGGTCGACGCGACCACCCCAGACCTAGCACCCGTGGAGACCACCAGTACACAGACAGCAGCGGCGACTGTCGAGCCAGAAGTCGAATCCGTGTGGCGTCGCAAGAAGCCCTGAGAACGTCACGCGGAGTCACATCAAGCCCCTAACAATTGCATTCTCTCGAATGCTAACCACTGCAACGTCAAAAGAGATGGCGGTTATAGCGAGAGGCTATAATCGTTACAAACACGGCAAATAAAAGCCAGATAGCCAAGCCTACGTTGCAAAGCCACAACTGCGTCGCACGCCGCAAAAGATCTGTTAGATAACAGCCCCGCCGTGCTTCACTGGAATCAAACCGCAAACGATGAATCGCTCTTAAGTTTCCCTTAAGAAACTTAGCGCAAAGTGACCGCTCATTCTTCAAGCAAGCGGCAATGACATGCGGACACTTCGCTACCTCCGACCACTCATTCTAACCACCCTCTTAGGATTAACCGCTTGTGGCGGCACGCCAGGTGGATCAGAGCACGCTAACTCACGGTCAGACGACGTTGCAAACAACCAAAACACAGATAGTGATAATGATGGTGTCAACGATACTAGTGACGCTTTTCCATCAGATGCCAACGAGACAATTGATACCGACTTAGATGGCATTGGCAATAATACCGATACTGATGACGACAGCGACGGCGTCATTGATTCAAGCGATGCGTTTCCATTAGATGCCAACGAGACAATTGATAGCGACTTAGATGGCATTGGCAATAACACCGATACTGACGATGACGGCGACGGCGTCAATGACATAGCCGATGCCTGCCCATTGGACCCCACTGAAACCTTGGACTCTGACGGCGATGGCATCTGTGACAATGCTGACTTAACCCCCAGCAGCACTATCGACGAACTTATTAGCGGAGGCGTCGTCGGTGGATTTGGTTCTATATATGTTAATGGTATTCGATATTCGACAGATACCGCCGAATTCGTCAACGATGACAATCAGTCACTGATCAACGGCGAGCAGCACCTGGAAGTCGGCCACTACGTCTGGATACAAGGTACAATCAATGACGATGGCGCTACAGGCATTGCT
>JABMOJ010000177.1 GCA_013204195.1 SAR86 cluster bacterium | reverse complement strand
TGTCGGGGGTGAATCCCTGAACCATGCGAACAATCGATAGCGTGTTTTTTTGGTACGCGGTCAGCCAATCTTCGCTGGTGGCTGTCTGCCAACGACCGGGGTCTGCCGTGCCATAGTTATTGACAAGAATGTCGACCCCATCCGTCAGTTCCTTGACTGCTCGAATGACCTGCTCGGAACCCTGTTCATTAGTAATATCGCCCCAGACGGCACTGGCATTCTCGACCTGTTTGGCGATAGCGGCGGAGTCGCCTTCTGCCTGGCTGTGAAAAATCACTCTGGCGCCCTCAGTCGCTAGCCGTTCAGCGATCATCAACCCTGTGCCGCGATTGCTGCCAGTTACCAGCGCGACTTTATTGTTGATGCCTAAATTCATGAGTTTCTGCCTGCCTGAGAGATAAATGATTCCAGTTTGACTAAGGATTCCCTATAGTCGTGGCCTCTGATCATGCGCCAATCCTATGCTTGATATCAACAGTTTGGTTTTTCTACTTCTCGTTGCCTTGGGTGCGATGGTCCAGACCATCACCGGGTTCGCGATGGGGCTGATTGTCATGGGTGGCGTCACGGCCCTTGGCTTGGCGCCATTGGCTGAGACGGCGGCGGTGGTCAGCGTCATATCCTTGGTCAATACGCTGGTTGCGTTGCGGCATTGCCGCAAGCTAATCAATTTTTCCTATGTCCGCATTATCGCGGCGACCCTGCTACCCGCGCTGATTGCGGGGGTGTTGATTCTTGACTACTTTGTCGCCGACTACTACGACTATTTGCGGATGTTATTGGGTGGTGTAATCGTTAGTGCCGGTGTCTTGTTAATGCTGACGCCCGCGCCTTACCAGGAACCCTCCGGCCCTGGGTTGAAAATGTTCGCGGGTCTGGCGGCAGGTCTTATGGGCGGTATGTACAGCGCCGGCGGCGCGCCGTTGGCTTATCTGATGTATCGTCAGCCATTGGCTGTCAATGTGGTGCGCGCCTCGTTATTGTTTCTGTTTAGCTTATCAACCTCGGGTCGAATGTTGGTAGTGGGGATTAGCGGTCAAATTAATAGCAACATTGTGCTGCTCTCGATGTTGGCGATCCCGCTGGTAATTGTGGTGACCATGCTGACTGCGCGGATCAATCATCGATTGCCGGATGCATTGGTGCGCCGCGGAGCCTTCGTTCTGTTGATCCTGCTGGGTTTGTTTTTGCTGTTTGGTTAGGCTTAGCCTAAGGTTTTTTCAACCCATAGAGTGTCCCAATATCGATCGAACTTGCGGCCCACTTCGTTCAGTCGGGCGACCTCGGAAAATTCGAAAGACTTGTGTAGGGCCAGGCTCGCGAGATTGGGTAAGGTGATGATGCCGTAACACCGGTGCAGGTCATGCTGGTTGAGGTGTCGAAACAATTCCGCATATAAAATTTTGCCATAACCTTGGCCGCCGACATGGGGGGCAAGATAGATACTACATTCCACAGAGGTGTCGTAGGCCGCTTTAGGTCTGAACGCCGCGCTGCTGGCATAGCCGATAACCTGTTGCTTGACCTCGAGGACGAGACACTGGTGAACTGACGCTGGGTCGAATTGATCAAACCAAGGACGTCGAGTCGCCACTGTAAACGGTGCCAGATCAAATGTGATGGCAGTGTTCAAGACGTAATGGTTGTAGATCTGGGTGATCGAAGCCAGGTCGGCTAGAGTTGCGTGGCGAACAAGGTTTGCGATGGGTTTTTTTATCATTTGCATGACGAAATAATAAACCATTTAGGGGAAACCAAGTAATATATCGCTACAGCTTGTGACAATGAATTGACCACTTTATGCCAGATTTTGACGATATCCGACCTTATCATGATGATGAGGTCGAGCAGGTCCTGAAAAGCCTGCTGAAGGATCAGGATTTTTTGAGCTTTCTGGCAAAATTCCGTCTTAAGTTTGCCTATAAGCGCTTGCCCCGATTGACTCGGCAGTTCGTTAGGCTGACGCTGGCGTGGCAACTGCGCAAAATTCATAATATTAAAGACTTCCAGTTGGCTGTGGCCCTCACGGCTAAAAAATTGGTCAAAGAAACCATGACCAGCTTTCACAGTGAAGGGCTAGAGCAGCTCGATCCGAGTCAAGCGTATCTCTATGTGGGTAATCACAGGGATATTGCCGGCGATTCTATGCTGTTGGATTACGCGTTGTATCTATTGGGTCGCGATACTGCGCGAATTGCAGTAGGTGATAATCTGGTGCAGAGACAATTCGCAACGGATTTAATGAAGCTCAACAAGAGCTTCTTCATCCGCCGATCTGAAACCGGTGCGAAAAAAGTCTATGCCGCGTTACTGCAATCTTCTCAATACCTACACGAATCAATTAATAGTCACAACTCGGTCTGGATTGCACAGAGTGAAGGTCGGGCGAAGAACGGGGTTGATCTCACTGATCCGGCAGTGATTAAAATGCTGGTGCTGGCAGAGCGCAAGAAAGACTTGGCTGACGTGATTCGTGACTTAAACATAGTGCCCGTTGCTATCGCCTATGAATTCGATCCTTGCGACGTGTTGAAGGCTCAAGAGCTTCACAGCATAGCCACTCAGGGGAGTTACACGAAAGTGCTGGGAGAAGATCTGCTCAATTTAGTGAAGGGGCTGGGTGACTTCAAGGGCAGGGTGACCTTACGTTTTGGTCATGCCCTGACCGGGCAGTTTGAAATACCGGAACAGGTCGCTGCCGAAATTGACAGGCAAATACTTGATGGTTTGCAGCTCTATCCGATTAACTACTGGGCGTTGGAGCAGCTGGCGTTACCTGCCGACGATGCATCAGTGGATGCTGGTCTCGATGAGTATCGAGCGGTCTGGCATCAGGTGGGGCATCTTGCCAACGTCAAAGATTCGGGGGCGTTGGTGAGTCGATTCGAGCAGTGTCCGGCGGAGTGTCGCCGAGAATGGCTGCAAATGTATGCCAATCCCGTGGTCAATAAGGTTCGGCATGGCGCCGCAAATTTGACGCCTGCCTGAGACTGTTGTCGCTGACGAGTCGGCCTGTCTAGCGTCAATCAAACAGTTGCAGCGTGGGTTCAGAGAGTTTCGACCATTGTTCCCGCAACTCAAGAATATGTTCGGACCAGTAGCGTTCCGTATTGAAGAAAGTAAACGCCATCGGAAATGCCGGGTCATCCCAGCGTCGGGCAATCCAAGCCGCGTGATACATCATGCGTAAAGTCCTGAGCGGCTCGATGAGACGGAGCTGCGCCGGATTAAAGTGACAGAAGTCACGGTAGCCGCGGATGATGCGCATCACCTGCTGTTGTTGGTCTTCACGCTCGCCAGATAACATCATCCACAGATCCTGTATCGCCGGACCATTCCTGGCGTCGTCAAAATCGACGAAGTGAGGCATCTCGTCTCGCCACAATACATTGCCCATGTGGCAATCACCGTGGAGTCGAATTGACATATAGGGTGTTGACTCAAAAATCTCATCAAGTTCCTTCAGCAAGAACTCGGTCACCGAGTCGTATGCTGGGCGTAATTCGGCGGGAATAAAATCGTTTTCAATCAGAAATGAGCGGGCAGCGTGACCATAATCTTGCACCGAAATGTCGGGTCTTAACTCGAAGGTGTGCTCGCCGCCAATAGCATGGATACGCCCA
>JABMOJ010000176.1 GCA_013204195.1 SAR86 cluster bacterium | reverse complement strand
GTTTCGCCGTCTGGTAGAACGCGCAGTCAATTATCGTTACATCACCGCCACTCTGGCTTTCGTCGCATTTTTGTCGGCAATCGCCATCGTTGGCAGCGGTCGCCTGCCCTTTTCGTTTTTTCCGCCGCTGGAATCAGATCAGGCCATTGCGCAACTGAGCATGCCGCTGGGAACGCCAGCCGAGGTAACCAATGCCGCTGTGTTACACCTGGAACACACTGCACAACAACTCGCTGCAGAGCTGGCCCTGGAGTACCCAGAGACACCACCGGTAACCCATATTCTCTCTGCTGTTGGTGATCAACCCAGCAGTACTAGCGGCGGTGGCCCAGGCGGCGGCACGCCAAGTGCCGGCGGTAGCCACCTGGGCGAAGTCACGTTACAACTGGTACCTAGCCAATTGCGCTCCATCAGTACGCGCGAGGCAACCAATCGCTGGCGGAGCCTGGCCGGCCCCATAGCCGACGCGGTGGAGCTCAAATTCACCTCCTCCTTATTCACTGTGGGTAACGCCATCGACATTCAGCTCGAAGGCGATAACGTAGACGACCTCAAGACAGTGGCGACCCTACTGCGGGAGAAGCTTGCCGAATATCCCGGTGTGATCGATATCACCGATTCATTTCGCTCCGGGAAACAGGAAATCAAGCTGGACATACTGCCTTCCGGAGAAGCCCTGGGCTTGACCCTGGCCAATCTCGCCCGTCAGGTTCGTCAGGCGTTTTATGGCGAAGAGGCCCAACGCATACAACGAGGACGTGATGACGTTCGTGTCATGGTGCGGTATACCGCGGATGAGCGGCAGTCTCTCAGCACCCTCAACAACATGCGCATTCGTACTATTGATGGCTCGGAAGTGCCTTTTCAGACCGTCGCCTCAGCGGAACTCGGCCGCGGCTTTTCGACCATTCGCCGAGCCGACAGGCAACGTATCGTTAATGTCGTCGCCGATGTTGATCGCAGTCAGATCACCTCTAACGAGGTGTTAGCTGACCTGCGTACCGGAGCAATTCAGGAAATTATGCAGAACTACCCTCGAGTCGCCTACAGCCTAGAAGGCGAGCAGGCGGAACAGGGCGAGGCTGCGGCTTCACTAGTTCCCATGTTTGGCATCGCTTTGTTCGTGATTTATGCGTTACTGGCAGTCCCCTTGAGGTCCTACAGCCAGCCATTGATTATTATGAGCGTCATTCCCTTCGCTTTCGCCGGCGCCATGTGGGGCCACCAAATCATGCGACTCGTCGGTCAGGTCTCTGGCCTGTCCATGCCCTCCATTATGGGCTTTATTGCCGCCTCAGGCGTGGTCGTCAATTCTAGCCTGGTGCTGGTGCATAATCTCAATGCCCGTCGACTGCAGGGTGAAAGCGTTTTTGACTCAGCGATTCACGCCGCGGTGACGCGCTGCCGGCCCATCGTGCTAACGTCATTGACGACCTTTGTCGGCCTGCTGCCATTGATGTTCAACGAAAGCGTGCAGGCACAATTTCTGATTCCCATGGCGGTATCACTGGCATTCGGCGTTTTGTTCGCCACGGTGGTTACGCTGTTAGTCGTGCCCGCAAGCTACACTATCTTTGAAGACATCAAAGGATTATTCAAAGGCGGAAGCAGCGAAGCCGACGACGTATCCCCGTCCTTGGTGGTTGATAGGGTCGTTGATTGACGCCATTGATTGAAGCCATTGATTGAAGCCACTGATTGAAGCCATCAACACTAGCATCGACAAAACCAGCCGCTGATCAGCCGATTGCCGCCAGTAAAGTGGCAGCAACCGGACTCAGCGCATACTGTGACTAAGATTTTTTATCGACCCTGAGTCAGGCGCTCACTTCCGCGGCCAAAAACTCGCGGGTGCGCTGGGTCGTCGCCGCATCGGTTTCGACGATGGAGGCACAAAAATCCGTCACGCCGATATCCCTCAAACGCTGGATTCTAGCTCGCAGCTCAACCTCATTACCGGCAAAGGCAATGTCAGCCGGACCCGCAGCTCCTTCTTTGTCCAGCATCGCTCGGTACGATGGCAGCACGCCGTATACCTGCAAGGATTTCGCAATCATTTCCTTGGCGGCATCAACATCGTTGGTAAGCACGACGGGAAACCCAGCGGCGACCACCGCATCAGGTTTGCCTACCGCATGGGCGGCACCATTGATGGTCGGAATAATATGTGACTCCAGGGTATTGGGGCCGGTCATCCAGGTAATGGTGCCGTCAGCCATCTCACCGGCCAGTTTCAGCATCACCGGCCCAAGGGCGGCGACCAACAACGGCACTGCCTGGCGGCCAGGCAACCCGATCTGGAAATTATTGACTTGGTATTGCTCGCCAGAAAAATTCGCCATTTCACCGCGCAACAAGGGCCCCAAAACCGACAGATACTCGCGCATATGGCGTGCTGGGTGGGCGTAAGACAAACCCATCATGTCCTCGATCACCACCTGGTGAGACAATCCAATGCCGAGACTAAAGCGCCCACTGGCGGCGGCGCCTGTGGTCAATGCCTGTTGAGCAATGGCCGTCGGATGACGTGGATAACTCGGCGTCACCGCCGTACCCAGGCCGATTTTTTTTGTCTCATAGCCAATAATCCCCAGGGTACTGATGGCATCCAAACCAAAAATATTCGCCATCCATAGATTATCAAAACCCAGTGCTTCGGCTTCCTGCGCTGACTTCACCATTTTGTCGACAGTACCGTCCGGTCCGTCAGTCGCACCCAGCATTAATCCAATTCGCATCATTGATTCCTCTTGTGGTGTTGAAGGTTTGTTCGTCGCAGCTAACCCGTGGCCGCCATCATTCAGTATGTCTTACGTTGGTCAACAAAGCACAGGGGCCTAAGATCGACGCCAAGCATGATATCGACCGGCCAGCTCCAGCGCCCAATCGGGCTTATGCTTTTTGCGCCACTCACTGGCAGCAAATTTGTTCATTTCAGCCAGGGTCGGATAGATATGGATGGTGCCCATGATCTTCTTCAGCCCCAAACCATACTTCATCGCCAGTACATACTCGCTGATGAGATCACCGGCATGATCGGCAACGATGGTCACGCCCAGAATAGTATCCTTACCAGGCGGCGTTATCACCTTCACCACGCCGTGCGCTGCTTCATCGGCCAGCGCTCGGTCGAGTTCAGCCACGTCGAAGGTTGTGACTTCATAGGCGATATTCTGCGCCTGAGCCTCAGTTTCACTAATACCGACTCGTGCGACTTCTGGCGAGGTGAAGGTGCACCAAGGAATGACAGAATAGTCCACCGCAAATTTCCAGAAGGTCCCGAACAGGGCATTCACCGCCGCAAACCAGGCCATATGCGAGGCGGTATGCGTAAACTGATACGGACCCGCGACATCACCCCCCGCGTAGATATTCAGGTAGTTGGTCCGCAGATAG
>JABMOJ010000013.1 GCA_013204195.1 SAR86 cluster bacterium | reverse complement strand
GTGCCGGCTAAGTCGGCAGCGTTCAGCAGATCGTCGAAGGTATCGCTCGGGCTGGCAGTCTGACTGCCGACTGCCACGGCGAGAAAGTGCAGGTCGTGGTTGCCCAAGACGACTTGTGTATTCGGCAGTTGCCGGATGAAGTTAATGACTTCGAGATTCTTAGGTCCGCGGTTGATCAGATCGCCAAGAAACCAGGCTGAATCTTGCTGCGGTTTGAACTTGACCTTGTTTAATAGATCGGTCAGTTCATCAAAACAACCCTGGACGTCACCGATCACATAGATGCTCAAGGGCTTAGTCCCGGCTGATAGTAGGGAGTGTCGACGTCTCGTCTCGAGCTGACAGATAGTTGGCACACTGAATATATTCAGCGCCGGTAATGGTCTCCGGTCGTTGTCCTGGCGAGATGCCCAAGGCCAGCATTTCTGATTCCGTGAGGTACTTCTTTAAGGCATTTCGCACTGTTTTGCGGCGCTGGCTGAAGGCCTGGATCAACAGCGTTTGAAACAAGCCACGGTCAGTTAGCGCGACCTGCTGCTGATGGGGTATTAACTGCAGTATGGCAGAGGTCACTTTGGGCGCGGGCGTGAAGGATTCTGGATGGACATCGAAGAGTTTTTCAGCCTCGCAAAAGTACTGGCTCATAATTGAAAGACGGCCATAATCGCGGGTTGAGGCGTCAGCAGCCATTCGTACGACGACTTCCAGCTGAAGCATGAAATACATATCTTCAATCATGTCCACATGCTCGAACAGACGAAACAGCAATGGCGTTGAAATATTGTACGGCAGGTTGCCCACCACGCGCAGGGGCTTGTCGCCACGGATACTATTGAAATCAAATTTGAGGATGTCGGCTTCAATGACATTCAAGCCGGGATAGCGCAGGCGTAGTTCCGCTGCTAGGTCGCGGTCAATCTCGACCACGTCAAGCTGACAGCCAGACGCCAGCAGCCCGTGGGTGAGTGCGCCATGACCTGGGCCAATTTCAAGAATATGATCGCCTGGGCGCGGGTTGATCGCATCGATGATCCGTTGGATGACGTGCTGGTCGTGAAGAAAATTTTGGCCGAAGCGTTTTCTGGCTCGCATTTTCATTCTTCGCAACCGGCTGGCAGGGCCATCTCGGCGGCATAGCGTATGGCTGTGAACAGGCTCGCCGGGTCCGCCTTGCCAGATCCAGCGAGATCAAGGGCGGTGCCATGATCGACTGAAGTGCGAATAATCGGTAAACCTAAGGTGATATTAACGGCATCACCGAAGCCTTTATGTTTCAACACAGGTAATCCTTGGTCGTGGTACATAGCCAGCACTGCGTCAAATTGGCTGAGCATGGCCGGTGTGAAAGCGGTATCTGCAGGTGTCGGGCCGGTGAGGTTGAGGCCTTGTTGCTGCAGAGCCTGGATCGCGGGAATGATAATGTCGATCTCTTCGGTGCCCAGGTGACCGCCTTCTCCCGCATGGGGATTGAGACCGCAGACTAAAATTCTAGGTGTTGGCAGATGAAAGCGTTGGCGCAGTTCCGAATCCAAAATGATCAGGGTTCTGGTCAGATCCGCCACGTTGATGGCATCTGCCACGGCGCGCAAGGGTAGGTGAGTCGTCGCGAGCGCGACGCGCAAACCCGTGGTCGCCAGCATCATCACAACTTGAGGCACGCCCAGACGCTTGGCAAGCCACTCGGTATGGCCGGTAAAGGCGATACCTGCGTCATTGATGATGGCCTTGTTGATGGGGCCGGTCACCATCCCCTTGCAGATCCCGGCTTCGCATAAGCCGACAGCCGTTTCGAGGGTCGCCAGTACATAAGGCGAATTAGCCGTGTTCATGTGTCCAGGTATCGCTTGATGCGCAAGCTGGACCGGAACGATGTTGAGCTCGGTGCTGGAAACCGTGTGGGTTTCAAGCCAGTTATTGATGCCGATGTTGAGACCAAGGGTGATCGCCCGTTGGCGCATCAACTCGGGGTCCGCCACCACGAGAAGCTCTGCCGGCAGGCTTTTCCCAAGGCTAGCCAGAATAATATCCGGGCCGATACCCGCCGGCTCGCCGGGTGTTACCGCCAGCAGAGGGGCGCGAGTAGGTGGCTGATTGATGACTATGTTCTCCATGAAGG
>JABMOJ010000175.1 GCA_013204195.1 SAR86 cluster bacterium | reverse complement strand
TGGTACAAGGATCGCTGGACAGTGGGCGCCGATTTCGAGGTCACAGAGGGCGAACTGCGAGAATATCAGCCCGACCCCACCACGGGCAGTGACTTCCTGGTAGCGACGATTCCTGCTGGCGAGCATTACAATTACCAAGTCGATGCCAATACTCAGGCCCTCTTCGCCCGCTATCAATGGCCCCTGACTGACGCCACCAAACTCACCGCCGGCGCCCGCTGGGAACGCGTCCAATATGATTATGATAACCTGATGCTCACTGGTCGAACTCGCGATGACGGCACCACGTGCGCACGCGGCGGTTGTCGTTTCAGCCGCCCTGCCGACCGCCAGGATACTTTCAGCAATCTTTCGCCACAGCTCGGACTGACCCACTTCATCACCGCCGAGCAGCAACTCTACGCCAACCTTTCCAGAGGCTTTCGAGCCCCGCAAACGAGCGAACTGTATCGACTTCAAGGTGGTCAGGAATTGACCGATATCGATGTGGTGCAGCTCGACAGCCTGGAATTGGGTATTCGCGGTGGTGGGACTGACTGGTCATATGATGCCAGTCTATATGCCATGAAAAAGTCAAACGTCATTTTTCGCGACAGTGACAGCTTCAATGTTGATAACGCCAAGACTCGCCACCTCGGTCTCGAACTGACCTTATCGAAGAATCTGAACGAGCAACTGACAACTAATATTTTCTGGAGCTATGCGCGCCACCAATACGCGAATGAACCTGAACCGTTGGAGAGACAGATCAACGGCAACGATATTGATACAGCACCACGACAGATGGGTTCCGCGAATGTGCAATGGCAATTCAGTGACGCTTATAGCGCAGAACTCGAATGGGTCCATATGGGCAAGTATTACGAAGACCCTGAAAACCTGCATGCATATCCAGGCCATGACTTGCTGAACTTAAGACTGTCACTGGCTATTAACGACGACTGGCAAGCTTATATCAGGATCATGAACCTGACAGATACCCGCTATGCCGAGCGCGCAGACTTCGCCTTTGGCAATGATCGTTATTTTGTCGGCGAACCCGCCTCCCTCTATGCGGGATTTAGGGCAACATTCTAGGTTAAGCCCTAGACTCGGTCCTAGACTCGGTCCTAGACTCGGTCCTAGACTCGAGCCTAGACTCGAGCCTAGGCTAGGCCGACGGCATCGAGCGAGTTTCATGCCGGTCGGCGCATGGTTTCGCGCTATTGAACTCATTGCGCTAACGCCGCGGCCTAGCGACAGCCTAGTAGATCTCGCTCCGTGGTTATTTCCTTTCATTTATAGGAACCTGGGGCTATATTCCCCACTTTAACCGACAGCAAACAATTGGCCGCAACTACGAACCAGGCAACCGAAATATCAGCGACAGGCTCTACACCAACCTTCGCACCTTCGACAACTGATTTAACCCAATGATTAAAGATGCACGGATAAAACCCAAGGCGCCAAAGCTCAACAAGCTATCGATCAAACGCTGCGATTTGCAGATCGGCCACGCCCTGCATGAAAAGGTGACTCAGCGCATATTGCTTATTGGAAGGCGCAGCAAGCAAGCACCAGGCGATTATCGATGCGGGCGGCACGAAAAAAATGCTACAGCCGCGCAATAACTTGCAGAAAGTATCCGAAATGGATTTAGCACCGATAGCATCAAAATAGCTTCACCACCCAGAACACATCAGCTTGACGAGCAAATAGCGCCATTGCAGATCATGACTGAGCCAAAGACGCGTCAAGTGACGTTCAAGCACCAACACTAAACCGAGTAGAAAACATGCTTAACAATAAAACGATTTTGGGTTGGAGAGAGTGGCTCGCTTTGCCAGACCTGAACATCGATAGAATTATCGCGAAAGTGGATACCGGCGCGAAAACTTGTGCCCTACACGCTTTTTATATCGAAGAATTCGAAATGGATAACCAGGCGTGGGTAAGGTTTGGCTTGCACCCGAATCGGGACAGTCGGCTTCAGCACGTCGACTGCGAGGCACCGATCAAAGATCGACGGGATGTCACCGATTCCGGAGGGCATAGCGAAAACCGTTATGTTATCGATACCACTTTTGTGTTAGCCGGTAAAAAAATCCGAGCAGAGGTAACGCTCACCAATCGTGACAATATGCGCTATCGTCTACTGCTAGGTCGCAACGCACTGCGCAGACGTTTTCTGGTTGACCCGAGCGTATCTTATCAGCTAGACAAAGGGCCGCAATCGACCCTAACAAGTTAGAATTTAATGCAGCCCTGCAACATTGTAAAATTCTTGTGTCATTTCCGCTGAATTACCCTTGACGAAAGGCACGAACCTCCCTAGAATTCGCGACTTCAAGTTTGCTGAGTGTCCCCATCGTCTAGAGGCCTAGGACACCTGGTTTTCATCCAGGCAACAGGGGTTCGACTCCCCTTGGGGACGCCATCAGCATTGATTGAGATATTGACCCTCGCGGTCAGTATCAAGATTAAGTTCGGAAATGCTGGTACCGGGGCTCAAACCCGGCTTTAACGTCTCAACAAGACGCTATTGTAAACTTGAAAGTGTTGTAGAATGTTACAATGCAAATTGGCAGTCAGTTGTTTAGCGGGTGTAGCTCAGTTGGTAGAGCGCGACCTTGCCAAGGTCGAGGTC
>JABMOJ010000174.1 GCA_013204195.1 SAR86 cluster bacterium | reverse complement strand
TTGGTGCCCAGGTTGAGGGCTTTCAGCTTGGCGATCGGGTCATGTGCGCCGGCGCCGGGGGCTATGCCGAATATGCCATCGCTGATCCAGTACGGACCCATCAGATTCCCAGTAATGCGGCCTTCGGCAACGGCATGACCTATGCTGAGGCCGCCTGTTTGCCCGTGGCACTGTCCACCATGCACGACGCGATTGTGACTCTGGGTCGCTTTCAACCGGGCCAGTCGGTACTGATCCAGGGCGCGAGTTCCGGGGTCGGTATCATTGGTCTGCAGATCGCGCGGCACCTCGGCGCAAAACTGGTGATAGGCACCTCGACGAACTCAGCGAGACGAGCGCAGTTGGCGGACTATGGCGCTGATCTGGTGCTCGATTCGAGTGTCGCTGACTGGCATGAGCAGGTTCTCCAGGCCACCGACAATCGCGGGGTTGACCTGATTGTTGACCAGGTCTCTGGCGGTGTGGCGAATAATAATATGCGGGCAACTCGCGTTACCGGCACTATCGTCAATGTCGGACGCCTCGGTGGTATGCAGGCTGAATTCAATTTTGACTTGCATGCTCTGCGCCGCATTAATTATATCGGTGCGACATTTCGAACTCGCAGCCGTGAGGAGGTGGCGCTGATCAATCAGTTGATGATCCAGGACCTACAGACAAAACTCGAGGCGAATGATTTCCGTATACCCATCGACCGAGAGTTCCCGCTTGAGGCGGCCGCAGATGCGCAAGCCTATATGGCGGCCAATCAGCACTTCGGTAAAATTTTATTGGCGGTTCTTTAAAGTAAACCTGAGAGCCAACAAAACTGCGCTTGCCTCGTGTGGGGTTTTTATTTTCGGTGACTGTGGCATGATTGCTGCCAACGCCGTGACGCGATGGCCATTGATTGATAGGAGCAAGACGATATGACCGATCTGAATGAATTAACTGCCGAAGAGCGCCATGTGATTATCGACAAGGGTACTGAGCGACCTTTCACAGGCGAATATGATGAATTTTTTGAAGGCGGACTCTATGTCTGTCGGCAATGCGATGCGCCGCTGTATCGATCTGCCGACAAGTTCCACTCTCACTGTGGCTGGCCTAGCTTTGACGATGAGATCCAAGGCGCGGTCAGGCGCGAGACAGACGCTGATGGCCGCCGGGTTGAAATCCTCTGCGCCAAATGTGATGGTCATCTGGGTCATGTGTTTGCCGGCGAAGGGCTGACCGCGAAGAATATACGCCATTGCGTGAACTCGGTGTCGATGAAGTTTGTCAGTAGTGAGGCGGAGAAATAGCAAGGCTTTTTAGCAACCGCAACACCTCAGGTCATATTCAACTCATAGTAGGCTGAATGATGAAGAAGACTGAGCAGCAGCGAGTCATACAGGGGTTACTGGATCATCTGGACGCATCGACGAATGTGGATGCAGGTGGCCAGCTCAGAATTCCGGTGTCGACCTATTTGTGTCCTGAGCGAGCGCAGCAGGAATGGGATCTGTTCTTTCAGGATTACCCGAGCATACTGGGTCTGGCGGCGGACCTGCCGGAGGCGGGAACATTTTTTACGAATACCGACCTAGGCAAGCCGATATTATGTACCCGCGATAACGAAGGTCGATTCCAGGCTTTTCTCAATGTCTGTCGCCATCGCGGTGTTGTTGTCGAAGCGGCCGCCAGTGGGAAAAAGCAAACCTTCAGTTGTCCCTTTCACGCCTGGACCTATAGCAATCAGGGCGAACTGGTGGCGGTGCCCAGAGAAGATCACTTCGGCCCGGTGGATAAATCTTGTCGTGGTTTGGTGCGCTTACCAGCCGAAGAAAAGCATGGCTTGTTGTTCGTCAACCCGAACCCGAACGGCTCCCTTGACCTGGATGCGCGACTGGGTGAATTGGGTCCTGAGCTTGAGTCCTGGAATCTTGGCCGGTTTGTCGGTAGCGGTGCAGTGACCTATCCCCACGCCATGAACTGGAAGCTGGCGAACGATACCTTTGGTGAAACTTATCATTTTAACGTTCTGCACAAGAACACCCTGGCCCACGAGTTCTACGGCAATGTGCAGATGTATGACACCTTCGAGCGTAATCATCGCATGATGCTGTGTCTGAAAAATATCGAGACTCTTCGACATCAGTCAAAGGCTGAATGGCGGGTTCTAGAGGGTAGTTTGCCTGTGTATTTTTTGTTTCCGAATGTGCAGCTTATTATTGGTCGTGAAGGCCCTACTCTGGTTCGAGTTTATCCAGAGGAAGCGAATCCTCATGCAAGTTACTCAAAAATATCCTTTTATCTTGATTCAGAGCTTTTGACGCACGCTGAGAGCGAAGCAACTCGACAGGTATTGCTGGATATTCAGGGTCGAATGCGTGGTTTTGGTGAGATAATCCAACAGGAAGACTATGTGGCGGCGGCAAGCAGTCATGTGGGCATGCGCTCGGGGGCGCAAGAGTACCTGACATTTGGTCGTAACGAGCCTGCGCTGCATCATTATCATAATACCTATCGAAGCGCATTAGGGCTTCCGCCGCTTACTGTGAACAGTCATTAGCCGGTCCTGACTTGTCACTTTAGGCAGGCTCACAGTGAATCAGATAAGGCCTCTGCGTTTTGCGGATCACCGCGGGCGAGAAGCCCACGATGATATGGCTTGCGCAGGGTTAGGCTAGGTCACAGCAGTCTGCCGTAAGACAGCTTACGGCGACTAACATTTATTTCAGGGGGTGGTGGTTGGTTGGAAGCGGGCTTTGCTGCGCCACAAAGCAATGGTCGGAATCAGGAACAGAGCGCCGCTGATCAACGCCGCAATTGGCCCGCCGCCTTTGCCGCCTTCCAGCAGGTTAAAGACGACCATAGCGATCGTAACCTGAGCGGAATAGACCATGGCCCAAGGCCACATGGCCGGTGACATTTTCCAGAAACCATAGGCACCACCAGCGTAAATTAGCCAGTGCAGGGGTTCCGTGGCCTTGGCCCACCAACCTACCAAAGTATAGCCAAACCAGATTTCCTCCCAGCGCTCAAAGGGCTTGGTAAAAATGTCAAATGGCATATAAATAAAGGTCATATAGAGGCAAAAAAACCAGAGCAAATTCATCCACCAAGGGCGTGGCTGTAGGAGCGCTTTTATCTTGTCTATCATGAGTTCTCTCTTCGGAATGGCATTGAATTTACGCTAATGTTGTGGCGTTTTATCGACGCGAACCATCACCTCATTGCGCCGCAAAAACGGCGGCATAAATGGCGGGTTGTAACTCGCGCCAACGACCTTGCCCTGTGGTTGGATATCGTTTTGCTTGAGGTGTTCCAATAGTATCGCCTGATGTTCGGCAAAGTTCTCATCTGTCCAGCGGCCTGAATAACGATGCACTGCCATCAATTGTGGTGGAATTGCCTGAATCGTGATGAGCGGGTTTGTGGGCTGCGGCACGCTTTGGCGGGTGTATTCAGCGGGCACGATAAAGGCGATGGACCATCCCGTAGCATCGGATCGCTGACGCACGGGCGCGGTCATGGCGATAGACTCGCTCGCGCGACCCTGCATTTGAGTACCGGCGGCCATGCTGGTGGCTGTCACATTGTCGCCTGAGATATACTTGAACAGTCGTCTGAAACCAATATTTGCGGCTTCATTACGATCGCTGGTCTCGGTGACGAGGGTTTCTGCCACAAGGTACGCAGCATATTGTCGGTATTCGACTTCGTCGAATTCAGCCATTACGGTGTAGGCGGGTTCTTCGATAGCCATGGTGCGGGCGGCAAAAAAAACCATCAATAGCATTAATATTGTAGCGCTCGTTTTCATCATCATTTTCCTGCCCGCAAAGCAGCGGGAGTGAGTTCGGTCATCGCTGAGCTACGTAAATGCCGATCTATCGGATTCAATTCCCGCCATCGCCATCGCCTAGCTCGACAATTCACGGCTGATTGCCTTTGGCGGCATCATGCCATTGGCGGCGATTATCGTTGCTGGGCAATGGTTCCGAATCGCCGAAGATAGCCCGGACCCAGTGTCCGTCTGTGGGATTCGGTAAGAGGATATAGCGACTGCCAAACAGGTCTCTATCTCGTTGCAGCAGAGCTTTGCGCGCCGCCACGCCGTCAACATAGTAGGCCCTGCTGAAGTCGTTCAGGTTGTCGCCCATCAGTAGCACCACGTTGTGGCTGCTGGCAATCTCCGCTTGACGAATTTGTTTATTCGAGGAGTCTGTCAG
>JABMOJ010000173.1 GCA_013204195.1 SAR86 cluster bacterium | reverse complement strand
GTGGCGAAGAGCGAGAGTCTGCGCATGGGTTACTCATTATTGAATAATGATAACTACAACCGAAAAATCATATCCATGAATACCTCTGAGCGTACGGGAGCCAAGGCCGCTTTGCTTGATTCGATCTACCTGTCTCCTACCTTAGGCGGTACGCCGTTGCGCGTTAAGTTGCGCGATGCGGGTCGGCACTATGCTTGCGAAAAGCAAGATATATTTGGCTCTAATCAACCATCTGCGCTGGGAGCGGTTGACGCGCAAGGCTATGCAGATTGCCCGATCTTGCCAGCGCCAGCGGGAAACTGTCAGCAAAATTTCACGCTGATGATTACCGACGGTACCTGGAGTGGTAACCAGCCACCTAATATACGTGAGACTGATAACGACAACGATACCAATTTTGATGGTGATATTTATGCCGGAGCGCCTTCCGACACCCTGGCTGATGTTGCCATGTACTATTATGAATATGACCTGCATCCTGCCTTGTCAGATCAAGTGGCCACCAATAGTCGCGATAAGGCTGGCGCCAGCACGACAGCTTTCGCCGGTGGCGGGAATGACTACATGCACCAACACATGACAACCTACACCATAGGCTTCGGTGCCAAAGGTTTTATTACAGCGCCCCCGACATTTTCTGCAGACACCGCAGGCACCTTTGATTGGGGTGATCCGATGGCGGATGCGCGGACCCCGGCCAAGATCGATGATCTGCGCCATGCAGCATTTAACGGCCGTGGCGAATACTTGGATGCTTCCAGTGTCAAGGAGCTGACCCAGGCGTTGACCTCTGCCTTTGAGGAATTTTCGCAAGGCAGTGGTACCGCCTCTGCCGTGAGTTTTAACTCGCAGGAAGTGCAGGCGGGAACCTTGATCTTCAGAGCCTTTTATAACACTAAGACCAATGCGGGTAATCTTGTGGCGCAGGGGATTTCAGACACGGGTCTCGATCCCGTGCCTGTGTGGGAGGCCGCTAAGACGCTGGATGCCATGGCGGCAACGGATCGGCAGATTATTACCCTCGATCGCATTAGCAATACAGGCATAAAATTCCGTCCCGAGACGTTAAATGCAGAGCAGCGAAAGCTGTTTATCACCGACCCCGGGGCCAGTGATGCGGTTAAGCTTGAGCAGATTACCGAGCGGGTTAACTATCTGCGGGGTGATGCCAGTTTGGAACGACCCTTTGGTGATTTCCGTGAACGGCCGGTAACGGGTGGTCGCCTGGGCGATCTAGTTCACTCGGCGCCGGTCTTTGTCGGTTCACCCGACAGGTTGCGTCGTACTCTCAGCCCCTATCCACAGGATGCACCTTACGCGACGTTTAAGTCAGAGTTCGCGAGTCGAGAAAAGGTTGTCTACGTTGCGGCTAACGACGGCATGCTGCATGGTTTTGACGCCAACAATGGGCGCGAGCTTATCGCTTATGTACCGGATAATCTGATGCTCGGTAAATACAGCAGGAAAATTACCGAGCTGCTTGATTATCGGTACAGTCATCGTTTTCTGGTGGATCTGACTCCGGCGCTAAATGATGTGTTTATGGATGCAGATCTTGATGGTGATCGAGAGTGGACCACCTTGATGATCGGTGGTCAGGGCGCCGGCGGTAAAGCCTATTTTGGGCTTAATGTGACAGACCCGACAAAATTCTCGGAAGCGACTGCGGCTGACGTTGCTCTTTGGGAGTTTACTGATGCTGACGACAGTTACCCCACAGCCCCTGTGACGGTAGATGAGACAACCACCATCGAGCCGCTAACGACGGGAACCGGTGGTCAACGCAGAGACCTGCAGACAGTGCCGCAACCGGTGAAAGATCTGGGTTACTCCTTCAGTGTGCCAACTATCGTCATGAGCAATCTGAAGCACGATGGCGAAAATGAATGGGTTGCGATATTGGGCAATGGTTATAACAGTACCGCAGGGATTGCTAAGCTCTTTGTCTTGTTGGTAGATCATGGTGCTGACGGCACCTGGTGCCACCCTGACATGATCCATAATACGGTGCTCAACGGTGACTTGCCGGAGCAATGTATTGGCAAGCAGGATTTTGTCAAGATCGATACCGGATTTGGTGCCGAGGGCGGTTATCCTAATGGCCTTGGGACGCCGCGTGCCATCGACACAGATGGTAATGGTACCGTCGACTATGCCTATGCGGGGGATACCTTTGGTAACTTTTACCGTTTTGACCTGCGCTCTGACAACTTTGCAGAGTGGACCTCGACCAAAATATTCAAGGCCGAGTATACCGCCGGCGTGGGGCAGGCCATTACTAGCCAGCCCATTGTGACGCCCCATCCGACTCAGGATGATGGTTATCTGGTGATTTTCGGTACCGGCAGTTATGTGACGGTGCCGGATGGTGCAGACACCAGTATCCAATCTATTTACGGATTGTGGGATCGGCTTGGTCCCGAACTTGTGACAACCAGTCAAATGGTGCAGCAGAGCTATACGAATCTGGTTGACCCGACCTATGGCCCCTTCCGGCGCCTGTCCAGCAATCCTGTTGATTATGTTCTGGCTGGCGGTAAGCGGGGCTGGTATATCCATCTGGATGCCGTGCCGGCGAATGGCGCGCAGGGCATAGACCCGCCTGAATTCCCTGGTGAGCGAGCAGTACGAAATATCCAGCTTCGGGGTGATGTGGCTTTTGTTAACAGCGTGATACCTCGGGGCATAGACAGTTGCATTAAAGTCGACGGGGGTTTTGGCCTGGCATTTTGTCCTAGCACGGGTGGCGCTAATTGCTTTGCTGCCAGCTCGGTCTTTGATCTAAACGAGGACGGGGTGTTTGATGACGGCGACCGGGCAAGCAATGTGGCGGTTGCCGGTATACGTTTCGAAGATGCAGTAC
>JABMOJ010000172.1 GCA_013204195.1 SAR86 cluster bacterium | reverse complement strand
GTATTATCAGGCGTTTGAAAAAATCAAAAACTATATCGATGCGGGCGACTGCTACCAGGTTAACTTTGCTCAACGCTTCAGCGCAACGTATCGAGGCAACCCGCTAGGGCTTTATCAAGCGCTACGGCAAACCCAGCGGGCGCCATTTTCTGCCTGTATAAGAACACCGGGCGCCGACATTCTGAGTTTTTCACCGGAGCGCCTGGTGCGGGTTGCGGATCGACAGATTCTCACCCAACCCATAAAAGGCACCCGCCCCAGACATCCAGATCCGAGCGAAGACCAGCGTCTCGCAGAGGAATTACAGAGCAGCGAGAAGGATCGGGCCGAGAATCTCATGATCGTCGATCTGCTCCGCAATGACCTGGGCAAGACCGCCGTACCCGGCTCAATTGCCGTAGACTCGCTGTTTGAACTGGTCACCTTCGCCAATGTTCATCACCTTGTGAGCTCGGTGAGTGGCGAGTTGCGCCCAGACGTGAGCGCCATGGATTTATTACGCGCCTGTTTCCCGGGTGGCTCAGTCACCGGCGCACCGAAACACCGGGCCATGCAAATTATCGCTGAGCTTGAGCCGGTCAAACGGCAGGCTTATTGTGGCGCCATTGGTTACTACAGTTATCACGGTAACCTGGATACCAACCTGCCTATTCGCACCATTATCTGCACGAACAACAAACTTCACTATTGGGGTGGCGGCGGTATCGTGGCTGATTCCGAAGCGGCGCAGGAATACGAGGAAACGCTAACCAAGGTCAATTTTATCAGTAACGCCCTGGCGTCCTTGACAAAATAATAAGACCGAGGCCACCTGCCGCGACTAAAACGCACCGACCGCAATTATACGCCGGGGTTAATCGCCGCCTCATCGATGAATTGACGCAACTCAGCGTAGTCGTCGGTGACACGGAACTGTGGAAATTCCTCAATAACATGCTTCGGCGCACGAAATAGGAAACCCACATCGGCTTCTGCCAACATCGTTGTGTCGTTATAGGAATCCCCGGCAGCATAGATTCGATAGTTCAACGCATGCAGCGATTGCACTGAGATTTTCTTGGGGTCCTGCTGGCGGAGCTTATAGCCCGTGACATTACCCGCATCATCTACGATCAGCCGATGGCAGAACAAGGTCGGCCACGCCAATTGTTGCATCAGCGGCTGAGCGAATTCATAGAAAGTGTCAGATAAAATAATCACCTGATAACTGGCGCGCAGAGAATCCAGAAAATCTTTCGCGCCATCCATGGGCGCCAGTGTCTGGATCACGTCTTGGATGTCATCCAGCTTGAGGTTATGTTCCGCCAAAATTCGCAAGCGTTGCTGCATCAGCACGTCGTAGTCGGGGATATCCCGCGTGGTGGCGCGTAATGACTCGATGCCGGTTTTCTCAGCGAATGCAATCCATATTTCTGGGACTAAAACGCCTTCGAGATCTAAACAAACAAGATCCATGACCTATCCTATTGATGAGTATAACGGTAACAGTCTCTACTGGTTGATTCACCAGCTCACTGCAAAGAAACCAAATTGTTTCATGGCCAGCTTGGGTTTAGCAAGAAAATTCAGCCAACGATCGTTTTGAAGCGCAGTCGATGCTGGTATCAACCAGCACGCAGACTACAGGGTGGGCAATTTAATCTCGCTGAAGAGTAATTCTAATTCAGCTCTGTTTTGGCGTTCAAAGGCATCGTCAACAAGTTCACGAGCCAGGTGTGGCGCGAACAACTCAAGAAACTCATACATATAGCCGCGCAAAAACGTTCCACGGCGACACCCTATCATCGTTGTACTCGAGTCGAACAGATGTGTGGCGTCAAGCGCCACCAGATCACTATCGACAACCGGGTCATGGGCCATTGTCGCAATAATACCGATACCTAAGCCAAGCCGAACATAAGTCTTGATCACATCCGCGTCAGTGGCTGTGAAGACGACTTTGGGTGATAGACCACGGTGCATAAAAGCATCATCTAACTTCGATCGCCCCGTGAAGCCAAATACGTAGGTCACAATCGGAAAGCGGGCGACAGCCTCTAGCGTCAATTTTCCAACTTCAGTTAATGGATGTCCTTTCGGGACTACAATACAGCGATTCCAGGTATAACAAGGCATCATCACAAGATCACCGAATAGCTCCAGGGCTTCTGTCGCGATGGCAAAATCAACGACACCATCGGCGGCCATCTCGGCAATTTGCATTGGGCTTCCCTGGTGCATATGTAACGAAACATCAGGATAGCGTTCAATAAAGGCACTGATCACTTTGGGCAACGCATAACGTGCCTGAGTATGGGTCGTCGCAACTGACAGGCTGCCCTTCCTTTCGTTACTGAATTCCTGAGCGACCTGTTTGATACTCTCGACCGTATGTAAAATCTCTCCGGCTTTCTCGATAATAGTCTGCCCCGCCGGCGTAATGCGGGTTAGATGTTTACCGCTTCGAGCAAAGACCTCGACGCCCAACTCATCTTCCAGCAAGCGGATCTGCTTGCTGATTCCAGGCTGCGAAGTAAACAGGCTTTGTGCCGTCGCAGAGACGTTCAGGCCATGATGGGCCACTTCCCATATGTATCTGAGTTGTTGAAGTTTCATAGGCGGTCCAACTGAAAGTATCCGTGCTTGAGGGCGATCTTCGTACTGATGGCGCTAGAACTTGCGACCTAACACTGTAACTATTCAGGGTTTGATCCTTGAGCGAAGCCTTATTATAAACGCGAATCGTCTAAAAATGTCATCAAATATTCTATTAGACTCTAACGACTTAATGCGCTCCCTCGGAAAATTCTCCATTTAAAACACCCGATCACGGGCTGACGCATGATTACCGTCTGTTCGTGATGCCATGGGGTACGTGTCCCGTCGGCACAAATTCGCTGGCAAGCCGACAATGCTCAGCCTGATCATCGAAGAAAACATCTGCCCCAAATGCCTTGAGGAACTCTGCCTTGCTCATACCACCCAGGAACAAGGACTCATCAATACGAATATTCCAGGCTCTAAGCGTCTTGATCACCCGTTCATGAGAAGGTGCGGCTCTGGCAGTCACTAACGCGGTTCGAATCGGGCATTCTCCCGTTGGAAACTCACTCTGTAGATCATGTAAAGCCGCCAAGAACGGTTTGAACGGTCCGCCCATCAGCGGCTCGTTGGCCGCCTGCTGTTCATTGGCGGTAAATGCCTGCAGCCCTGCCGCCTGATAGATTTGCTCTGACTCGTCAGAAAACAGCACCGCATCACCATCGAAGGCAAACTGTAGTTGATCTGACTCTCGGGGTTGTTGTGGTGACGGCAAGATACTGGCCGCTGCCATGCCATTGTCGAGGGCTTCGCGAACATCTTCAGGATTGGTCGAGAGAAACAGGTGACAACGAAACGGCCGCATATAACGAAAAGGTGGCGAGCCGCCAGTAAATGCGGCTCTGGATATCGGCAAAGCATGATGTTGAATGGAATTAAACACCCGCAGACCGGTATCTGCGGTATTTCTGGACAACAATATCACCTCAACCTGCTCTTCTCCTGCGAGTAGTTGATTTAAGTGCAGCAGCTTTCTCACTAGCGGAAATGCGTCACCGGGCGCCAGCGGCTCCGACTCGCGAGCGATCTGATAAGCCGCATAGGCAGCGACACCCTCTTCGCGATAAACTCTGTCACTCTCGCTGAGATCGAACAGGGCACTGCTTGATGTTGCGACCACCAGCTTTTTTAATTTGCCCGCCATCCTCAAAACCCCTAACCTTGAGGCTGTAACGTTAACCATTCACCCACAGAAGTCAATCAGGCCAACCAGCAACAGGAATTATGAGCAAGGACCCTAATCTTCCCGGCAAGCCCTCCCAAGCCGTCAGCCAGTTTCTCGACCAAGTGGCTCGAACACCGGTCAAGTCTAGCGCTGCCGATGCTGGGCGCCTGATCTTTGCCTTAGACGCCACCGCCAGTCGCGAACCTATGTGGGACAGTGCCTGCCGAATCCAGGCAGAGATGTTTGCCGAGACGGCCAGCCTGGGCGGCCTCCAGGTTCAGCTATGTTATTACCGGGGCTTCCAACAGTTTCATTGTGACCGCTGGTGTACTGACACTGCACACTTGCAGCAGCAAATGGCCCAGGTTCGATGTCTCGGTGGTGCGACCCAGATTGGTCGTGTCCTCGAGCACTGTGTGATTGAAGCCCGCCAGCACAAAGTTCAGGCGCTGGTTTTTATCGGCGACGCTATTGAGGAGGCCACTGACCCATTATGCGCAACCGCCGGCCAGCTAGGCCTATTGAATGTACCTGTATTCATCTTTCAGGAAGGCCGTTCAGCGCAAGTCACGCGCGCATTCCAACAAATAGCCCAACTGTCAGGCGGCGCCTGCGTACCCTTTGATCACCACAGCGCCAATGAACTCCGCGACCTGTTAACGGCTGTGGCTGTGTACGCCGCCGGCGGCCGCAAGGCGCTGGAAAATTTCAGTCGACGTGCTGGGCCTGGCGTTGCCTTGCTTACCCGCCAATTTAAGGACCGGTAGATGCTGCAGCTGACCCTGGCAATCGTCGTTTTAATTATTTTGTTCGCCGGCTTGCGAATCGCCCTCGGCCGCCGACGGCTGAGCATCCGGCAATTTATGTATATTTACGCCAGCGTCGTCGGTGGCGGCATGCTGGTTTTTCTGGGACTGACCGGGCGCCTCAACTGGTTATTTGCCCTGCTTGGCGCTGCACTGCCTTTTTTGATGCGAGTATTACCTTGGATCAGCCGCAGCCTCGGGCTGGCTAGCCTCTATCGTCGACTGCGCGCCACAACCGGCTTTGGCGCACCGGTCCAGCCCGCTAGTGGTCAAACTTCAGCACTGGATACTCGGTTTTTTGCCATGACCCTGGAGCATGACAGCGGCACAATGAACGGCATGATCCTGGAAGGCCAATTTACCGGCCAACAACTGTCTCAACTGGATGTGAAGCAATTACAGCTATTACTCGGCGAGTGCCGAGTCGATAATGACTCGGTTAATGTGCTAACGGCTTATCTTGATCGTCACTATCCTGATTGGCACGCGCATTTCGAAGCGCCGACCACGACGGCAGCCATGGATACCGCGCAGGCCTATGAGATACTGGGACTGCAGCCCGGGGCGACGCGAGAAATGGTGATTAATGCCCATCGAAAGCTGATGCAGAAATTCCACCCCGATCGAGGGGGGCCCAACTACCTGGCGACCCAGATCAATCTGGCGAAAGACCTACTGATGGAGCATTTGTAATTGCCCGGCGCAACCCCGATCTACGTGGGCTTTTGGTCTAGGTTCCTGGCTTTTCTGATCGACAGTCTGGTGGCTTCCCTATTCCTTTACCCGCTTTCGTTATTGTATGACCCCGCCCTGGCGCTGAATCTGGACC
>JABMOJ010000171.1 GCA_013204195.1 SAR86 cluster bacterium | reverse complement strand
TTCATCCACCACCTGGCCATCCTTTGCCAAATAGTTTTGGCGTTGCAGGTAGGCATTACGATAGAAAATATACCGGTCACCAAACACGACGCTCTCGGCGCTTAAAATGCTGGCTCGGCCATCCACAAGGTTAACGCCACGGAGCATATTACGATGCCTTACTGGGTGATAATCACGTAATGGTCCCAAGAGCCCGTCCAGAGGCAACCCGGCCGCATCGGTGACCGTCGATGGACCCAACAAGGGGATTACCAAATAAGGTCCATTCGGCACACCCCAGACTCGAAAGGTCTGGCTAAAATCTTCAGGATGCGCCAGCAAACCCATATCTGTCGCAGGGTCCAACAAGCCGCCAAGCCCCACGGTGGTGTTAATCATCAGCCGCCCGGCACTACCCACGGCATATTTGGCCTTCCCCTGTAATAAGTTGTTGGCCACATTACCAAACTCATCGAGATTACTAAAAAAGCGACCAATAATCTGGCGCACCCCACCGGGCACCACATTTTTGTAACCCTTAGCCAGAGGTTTCAATACCGCCCGATCGATACCATCATTGAACCCGTGAGTGATTCGATTAACGCTTTCCCACGGGTCTGGATTCTCGGCATCGGCATAGACCGACTGAGCCAGCATAAACTGTAATGCCACCACTCCAAGCCAGACTAGTTTCAAGTATTACTCCTTGTTCAAATTATTTATGGGATTTATTACGGGTGTTTTTTCGAGGTTAACAATTCAAAGGTAGATTCACACGATGCTAATACAACACGCATGTTGCCAGCGACTTCAATTATCTCGCGTTACGTTGTCCCGACTTCTGCCATTCCTTCTCCAGACGCTTACCAGAAACTGGCATACTGGTACCCAAGGCTTGGGCAAACAGTGAAACTCGGTATTCTTCAATCATCCAGCGATAGGCCTGCAGCTTCTCATCATCCGTAACACCGGCAATTATAAACCTCTGCCAATGACTTCGCACCTCGCTCATGGCCTGCTGATCCTTGCCGATATTATGTTGCATTTTATCCAATCGATAGAGCATTGCCTGCAAGAACCGCGGGTACTGCTTGAGCCATTTCAAGGAGGCTCGACGTATAAACCCGGGTGCAAGCAGGTGCGCCAACTGCTCGCGCAGGTCTGCCCTTGAAGACTGATTCAAACTATTTTCACCCACGCTCAACTGCCGCTCAACTTCATTAGCCGTCTTCAAGATATCTGCCACCAAGCGACCTGTCTGATTCATGATACTGACCAAGTCAATTTTACACTTTAACCGTGACTCAAACTCCACGGCCGTTCTGACCAAGGCTTGGTCTTCGATAAAGGTAAACCGAAACACCGCCTCGACAAGATCAGTAAGCAGCTCTTCGCCACTGCCACGCGTCGCGTAATAAATGGCAAACTGTTTAAAGCCCGGCATGTTTCGACTCACATACTTGCGCTGCTCTGGCAGACACAACATCAACAGACGCAACAAACCCAACCTAGACAAACGTTCAGCTTCGGCGGGATTATCGATGACTCGAATGGCCACGGTTTCAACCTGGTCAATCAGCGCAGGATAACCCTTCAGCGTAATGCCGGCCTGATCAAGCAACACCGACTCGGGCAGATCGCCAAATTGCCAATCGAGCGCACCTTCGACCTCAATATCCAGGCGCGACCGCTGATTGAACCCTTGATCAGTTTCCGTGGCGAACTCCTGTTGTAAATGCGACAAATCACGCGCGCTGCCAATCACCTTGCCCTTATCATTGAGCACCTTGATATTCATCCTAAGATGCTGGTCCAGGCTGCTTGCATCAAAGTCATCGGCATTCACTCGAGTGCCATTCAGGCGAAACAATTTTTCAGCCAGCACCACGGATAACTCGCGACCGTCATAACTCAACAGCGGCATAACCTTATCAACATACTCTGGGGCGGGAACAAATTTTTTCCGCAAGGCTTTCGGCAGACTCTTGATCAGCGCCAGACATTTTTCTCGCAACAAGCCAGGTATCACCCAATCAAGCTGGGCTCTGGAGACCTGGCGCAATAATGCGACAGGCACCTGTACACTCACCCCATCATCTTCATGTTGGGGATCAAAATGATAATCCAGCTTAAGTTTGGTCTCGGCCACATCCAGCTGACTGGGATAGAGTGCTGCGGACAAGCCGGGCTCCTGTTTCATCAACAAGCTCTTCTCTAGATACAGTGTTCTGGGTGCCTCCACTTCGATGGTCTTGCGCCAGTAATCCAGGTCAATCAGCGAACTGACAGACTCTGGGAGTTTTTCATCATAGAACCGAAAAATGGTGTAACCATCTACTAGGATATCCCGCTTGCGAGACATAGACTCAAGTTTTTCAACCTCAGCCACCAGCAGGGTGTTATGCCGATAGAATCCCGCTTTACTGTGCAGCTGTTGTTCTACCAGCGCTTCCTGAATAAAAATATGCCGTGCCCGTACCGGATCAACCTGACCAAAATCCACCAGGCGCTTTTTAATAACGGTCACGCCGTAGAGAATCACTTCCTCGTAAGCCATAACCTGTGATCGCTTGACGTCAAAGTAGGCTTCCTGGTAGTTACGCTTCACCAGGTGGCGAGCGAGAGGTTCGATCCAACTGCTTTCTATTTGCGCCACAGTTCGCCCATACAGACGGGTTGTCTCTACTAATTCTGCAGACATAATCCAGCGCGGTTTTCGACTGAACAAACCCGACCCTGGAAAAATGAAATGCCGGCGATTGCGCGCGCCCCGGTAATCGTTGTCATCGGTCTTCTCGCCAATATTACCCAGCAAACCAGCCAACAAAGCCTGGTGAATAGCGGCATACTCCGCTGGCGCCTGATTCTTAACGAGCTTCAACTCGCGAGCTAACAGGTGCAGTTGACGATGATTCTCTTGCCACTCGCGCATACGGATATACGACAAAAAGTTCTGCCGACAAAATTTTCGCAATTGATTCTGAGTCAGCTCCTGTCGATGGGACTCATAGAAACCCCAGATATTCACCAGCGTCATGAAGTCTGACTGCTCATGCTGAAACTGCTTATGTTTTTCGTCAGCGGCCTGTTGCTGGTCATGGGGCCTGTCTCGAGGATCCTGCATGGCCAAGGAGCTGACGATGGTTAACACCTCTGCCAGACAGCCTGTCTGACTGGCTTGCATTAGCATCCGCGCCAGGCGTAAGTCCACTGGGAACCGAGCCATCTCGCGCCCCATCTGATTAATATCGCGCTTCTCATCGACGGCCTGAAGTTCGTGCAACAAATGGAAGCCGTCATTGATCTGCCGCTGATCAGGCTTTTCAACAAAGGGAAAATGGCTGATGTCCCCAAGTCGCAACACCAGCATCTGAAGAATCACCGCTGCGAGGTTGGTCCGTAATATTTCCGGCGCGGTGAATTCAGGTCGCGATAAGAAGTCCTCCTCCGCGTACAGGCGAAAACAGACGCCATCACTAATACGCCCACAGCGGCCTTTGCGCTGATCAGCACTGGCTCGAGAGATCGGTTCGATGGGCAGCTGCTGCACCTTGGAGCGGACACTGTAGCGAGATATGCGCGCCACGCCAGTATCGATCACATAGCGAATACCCGGTACGGTGAGCGAGGTTTCCGCAACGTTGGTGGCCAGAACAATGCGGCGGCCCGTATGGGCCTGAAATACTCGATTTTGTTCAGCGACACTGAGCCGAGAGTAGAGTGCCAGGACTTCCCAGAGACGCAAGTCTGATTTACGAATGAGGTGGGCTAATTCACGAATTTCACGCTCGCCTGATAAAAAGATCAACACGTCGCCTGGCGTTTGACGTTGGCGCTCGAGCTGCTCGATCTCACGCAGCGTGTCGAGCACCCCCTGATACATCAGCTCATCGGCGTCGTAGGTTTTAGTCTCAGCCAAGGTCGGACGATAGTGCACCACCACCGGAAAGGTTCGACCCGAGACTTCGATCACGGGAGCATCATTAAAATGCTTAGAGAAGCGATCCACATCGATGGTGGCCGATGTGACAATCACTTTCAAATCTGGACGCCGAGGCAAAATACGCTTCAGGTAACCGAGAATGAAGTCGATATTCAGACTGCGCTCGTGGGCCTCATCAATAATCAGGGTGTCGTAGGCTTCAAGAAAGCGATCACGGGCGGTTTCCGCCAGCAAGATGCCATCGGTCATCACCTTGATGTGCGTCGTCGGGGTCGTCTGGTCGGTAAAGCGAACTTGATAGCCTACCTGTTGGCCGAATTTAACCTTCAATTCTTCGGCGATTCGATTGCCTACGGTACGGGCGGCAACCCGCCGAGGCTGAGTATGGCCAATCAGGCCATGAACGCCACGGCCGAGGGCCAGGCAGATCTTGGGAATCTGAGTGGTCTTACCGGACCCGGTCTCGCCAGCGATAATAACGACCTGATGGCTCGCCAAAGCTGCCTTGATGTCTTCCACTCGCTGACTGACCGGCAGCGATTCCGGAAAGGTAGGAATGGGTAGTTCTGCCCGGCGCTGCTCGGCAAGGTTCACCGATCGATCTATCTGCGCCGTGATTTTAGCGATGTTTTTCTCAACATTGCGCTTGTCACGCAACGCCTGACGCAGACGACCACGATCCTTGATCATGCAATGATCTAGGCGCGCAATCAGGCTCTGGTGGCTTGTGGTTGGGTTAAAGGTCACGGTCTATCAGGCTTTTAGTCGCGGGTTAATCCCGGGTCGGTCAGGTTACAGTGATATGCAGGTTTTGGACAGCCAGGGTTCTACATCGGTGCTGTCAAAAACCTACAAGCGGCCAATTACCAAACAGCGATACCGCCGTCTGGCACTCTGCGGTCCACGCCACCCTCGAGCACACCCGCCTCAACGTTATTGACAATGACCTCGGCAGCGCCCTGATTTACCTTCTGATTCAGCGCATGCCCACGAGCTTCCAGTGCCTTCAGCGTGTCGGGTGAAAAACCCTGGGCCTCATAACTAAGGACATCAGGCATCCATTGGTGATGGATCCTGCCAGCGTCCACTGCGGCTTGAGCATTCATACCATGGTCTACCACATTCAGAATGGTTTGCAGCACGGTGTTGATAATTGTGCGCCCGCCGGGCGTGCCGGTGACCATAAACAGCTTGCCATCTTTCGCCAGGATTGTGGGCGTCATGCTACTCAACATTCGCTTGCCTGGCTCAGCCAGGTTCGCTGGCGTACCAATCAGGCCTTGGTCGTTGGTTAAACCAGGGGCCGCGTTGAAGTCGCCCATTTCGTTATTCAGCAAAAAGCCCGCGCCCGGCACGACGATACCCGAGCCATAACCCCACTCCAGCGTATAGGTCAGGGACACTGCATTACGGTCTTTATCCACCACAGAAAAGTGGGTGGTCTCAGGGCTTTCTTTTAGCAGGTTGAAGGCCTCGGGATTCGAGACCGAAGCTTTTTTAAGATCAATTGTATTGCGCAAGTCCGTCGCATAGTCTTTCGACAACAAGCGATCCAAAGGCATATCGGCATTATAATCGGGGTCACCCAGATATCGGGCCCGGTCATTGTAGGCCCGGCGCATGGATTCGGTCATCACGTGCAGCGCATCGGCAGACCCAAAGCCCATCTCGGTCAGATCATAGCCTTCTAGCATGTTGAGCATCTCGACCAGGGTTGTACCACCTGAACTGGGTGGTGGCATTGAAATTACGTCGTAGCCGCGATACTGACCGATAACCGGCTGGCGCACTTTAGCCGTATAATTCGCCAGGTCTTCGAGGGTGATTAGCCCGCCATTGGCTTGCATTTCTGCCACCAACAATTCCGCGGTTTTGCCCCGATAAAATCCCGCGGGCCCTTGATCGGCGATCCGCTGCAGGCTCTCGGCCAGATCTGCCTGAACCCACAAGTCACCCGCTTCATAGGGTACACCTTGATTCGTGAACTTAGCCACAGACGCCGGATACTTCTCCATCCGCGGCAAATTGCGCTTGATCGATTGAGCCAGACCTTGAGTGATCACGATGCCATTTTTAGCCAGCGCGATCGCCGGCTCGATCAGCTGTTTCCAGGGCAGACGCCCTTCGGCCTGCCATGCCAGATGCAAGCCCGCCACAGTTCCGGGGACGCCTACAGAGGCATAACTCATATGATGTTTTTGGAAGTTATATTCGCCATCCACCAACCACATTTCAGGATTCGATGCGCCGGGCCCGACTTCCCTGAAATCATAGGCAGTGGGCTCACCTTTGGCGGGGCGATAAATCAGAAAACCACCGCCACCAATATTACCGGCCGTGGGGTGCGTCACCGCCAAGGCGAAGGCTGTAGCGACCGCTGCATCAACTGCGCTACCACCGTCTTGCAGTACTTGCTTGCCAATTTCTGAGGACATCGCATTAGCCGACACCACCATGCCATTGTTCGCGAACGTGGGCGCGTTGGCACCGAAGGCGACACTCGCCAAAGACGAGACCAACAATAAGACCAACAACGAGACCGGCAACGAGACCGGCAACGAGACAGATAGTACACCCGCTCTCAATTGGGATTGCTTCACACACACCTCTGCCATAGATTTACTTTCCGGTTTAATTTCTGGTTTAAACACAACAAATCACCCTCTTTAGCGTCGCTGAAACACCGTCGACAGACCGAAAATCACCAATAACCTGGCAAAACTCGTGATTGGCACCACGACTCGCGTCAACAGATATATTGCTCTTCGGCGCCGGCCGTTTGCCAAAGAAATTCGACACTTTTGACTTAATCAGGCGTGTTTCACGCCGCGCTTATTTTTCGAACAAGTTACTCTAACACGAACGGAACCGGTAGAGTTTTGATGTCGTCACAACATCATGAATCCTTTGATCATCAACAAGTAACCCTATCAGGAAAGTCTTTGCTGAACAAAACGCCTGCCACGCAGAACGCTTCTAGTCCTAGCTAACCGCAGCACCCATCATGGCGAAGAACGCGACAGGCAAACTGGCTTGATCAGGCTTTACCGGACGCCTCTGTAGTCGACGTTGGTAAATCGCCTGCGGGTCGTTCGTTCATCCCCAGTACGCGACTGGTAATGAGTCCCGAGGTCATGGAGCCACTGACATTCAACGCAGTACGGCCCATATCAATCAAGGGCTCAATAGAGATCAGCAATGCTGCCAGGGCGACAGGAAAACCCATAGCGGGCAGCACGATCAGCGCCGCGAAAGTCGCCCCACCACCCACACCCGCCACGCCAAATGAGCTAACTGCCACCACACCTACCAGCGTGATAATAAACATAGGATCCATCGGATCAACGCCCATGGTCGGCGCAATCATGACCGCAAGCATTGCTGGATAGATGCCCGCACATCCATTCTGACCGATGCTCGCGCCGAAGGACGCTGATAAATTAGCGATAGGGCTGGCGACATTCAGATCTTTAATCTGAGACTCAACGTTCAGTGGAATGGTCGCCGCTGAACTACGAGAGGTGAAGGCAAATGTCAGTACCGGCCAGACCTTCTTGAAGTAGTCCACAGGATTACTACCAGAAAACGCGATCAGCAGACCATGCACCAGGAACATGATAGCGATCGCGAGATAGGACGCGACAACAAAACCCAGCAGACTGAGAATATCTTCGCCGCTCGAGGTCGCCGTGACTTTCAGCATCAATGCCAACACGCCGTATGGTGTCAGGCTAATGACCATGCGAACCAACCGCAACACGACCGCCTGGGCTGTCTCTACGAACGACCGAAACGCCGCGCCCTGCACCGGACTATCACTGGTAAGTTGTAGACCAGCGACACCTGTCAGAATACCAAAGATGACCACCGCGATGATTGAGGTCGGGCGGGCACCCGCCAGGTCACTGAAAATATTCTGTGGAATAAAACTGAGAATGATCTGACCTAAGGCCAAGTCGGCGACGGTAGACTGGCGCGCCACCAGCACCTCGGCCCTGGCTAGTTCCCGGACACCCTCAGTCAACCCTTCAGCGGTCAAACCAAACAAATTAGTCACAGCAATACCAACGAACGCGGCGATCACAGTGGTGCCAATCAAAATACCAATCACCAAGCCGCCTATTTTTCCCAGGGCGGCGATAGCCTCCATACGTACTACTGCTGCGATCATAGTCACCAGAATCAGCGGCATGATAATCATCTTCAGCAAACTCACGTAACCGCTGCCAAGGACATTACTCCAGGCCAACGTCGCTTCAATCACCGCTGGTGAATCTACATAAATTGCTTGCAGCGCAACGCCCAACAATGCCCCGGCAACCAAACCGATCAACACCCGCCGAGACAACGGCAATCCCATCTTGCTGAGTTTAATCAGGCCGATCACAAACCCGATAATAACGCTTAAATTAAGGCCCAATGCGAGGGTCATACCATTTCCTTTCAATCTGCTTCTTGGATTAACGCGACTTGCTTGAGTCGTCTCAATTTCAGGTACTTGTTGATGGCATGCGGTCTGCCTTCTAGCGCCCTAGTAATTTTTTCAATCTACAATTATTGTCTCGGCGTTAGCGAGATCGGGTCGGCATGATCTACGCACGCGAATAACACGACAGCCCCTGCCTCCTACCCTGCTCTCAAACCTCGAGAGGCTCGCCACAAAGCAGGTTTGCTAAACGCATTGGGAATCACTAACCCTTATAACACTACGGCTGTCAGTCTGGACTGCCGGTCAAACTTCACCTGGCCGCCGATAATTGTGAAGTCCACTTCGGTCATTGGAATCTGCGCCTCGGGGATGGTCAATATATCCTGAGACAACACGACGATATCCGCGTACTTGCCGGGCGTCAGGCTACCTTTGAGATCTTCCTCAAATGCCGCGTAGGCATTATTGATGGTATAGCTCTTCAGGGCTTCCATCCGCGTCATGACTTGCGCAGGATAAAATCGCTCGCCTTTATTCGTCATGCGTGAGACCGAGGCATAGTAAGAGGCCATGACACTGATGGGCTCCACTGGTACATCAGTACCATTGGCAATAATAGCACCGCTGTTGATCAGGTCACGCCAAGGATAAGAAGTCGATTCGGTGCGGGCTTGTCCCAATCGGGACGGAATCCAGGGGCCATCCGAGGTACAGTGAATGCCCTGCATCGCCGCGATCACACCTAATTGACCGAACCTAGGCACGTCATCAGGATGAATATGTTGGGCATGTTCAACGCGCCAGCGCAGGTCTTTGCCACTGACATTAAGCTTTTCCCAAGTTCGTTCGTAAATGTCCAGAGTCTCGCGGTTTGCTCGCGTACCTATAGCGTGCGTATTAACCTGAAAACCATTCGCCACGGCGAGCTCAGCAGTCTGTTCGATGTCACTGACCGGCTCAAGCACCAAGCCCGATGTGCTCGGCATATCTTCATAAGGCTCTAGCAACCAGGCACCGTGAGCGCCGAGCGCACCATCAATTTGGCGCTTGATACTACGGACTGTCAGGAAGTCATTGCCTTCGGCTATTTGCAGGTAACTCGGCAGCTTCTCAGCCATCTCGGCATTCGACTCACCCCTAACCATAACGTAAAGTCGTACTGGCAGATCACCGGTGGCCTCAAGCTTTTTCATAAAATCGATCGTGGCAAACGATGCGCCGGCGTCATGAAAAGACGTCACTCCGAAGTACAACGCTTCCTGACCCGCCAGGGCAACCCGCTCACGCATCAACCGGTCATTCTCCTCTGGACTCAAACGGGACTGATACGCATCCACTGCGGCCTCGACAATATCTTGGGCATTCTCTCGTAGCAAGCCCGTCGCGACGTTGTCTGCGGTTCTGACGATCGTGCCGCCGTCAGGGTCAGGTGTTGCATCGGTGATGCCGCCCGCCTCTAACGCGGCATTATTAGCGAAGGCCGCATGGCCACTGGCGTGTCCCAGATAAACCGGGTTTTTAGGCGCCACCTCATTCAAGGAATCGTTTAACGGCACACCATCAATTTGCTTTTCAGGCAGGCTATCCCACTTTTCCTGGTGCCAGCCGCGACCGAATATCCACTCACCGGGCTCGGCTTTATCTACCGCCGTGGCGACCTTATTGACAATATCCTGCCAGTTTTTCGCGGTACTCAGATCGAGAATTTGGCGGGCTCGACCCAGGCTCATATAGTGACCGTGGCCCTCAATAAAACCCGGCGTCACCAGCCGTCCGTTTAATTCGATGACTTGGGTGTCGGCGCCGATATAGGCTGCGATCTGTTCATTGCTGCCGATGGCAGTGATCAAGTAACCGTTAATGGCGATTGCCTCTGCGTCGGCCAGGTTGTCATCGACCGTGACTATTTTACCGCCGCGCAGAACCAGGTCGGCGCTTACCACGACGGGCATCGCAACTTCTGCACTCGGCTCGGCACTTTGCACCAGGCTTACATCGCTAGTTTCGTCATTACTCCCACCACACGCGGCCAAGCAGGCGACCAGACATAGGACGCTCCATCGACTGAGGCCCTGTCGAGCGGCCTTATTATAAGCAAATACCATGGAATATTTCTCTGGGTTCAATATGTCCACTTTGTCATTTCACGGGCTCAAAGCAAACCCCTACTTCAGCGACGCTGGCTCTGAACCAGCCATCAGGCTATTCTTGGGCCAACCTGGCAAACAGATAGACTGACTATGCAATCGATTTTGATCGTTTTACTTGGCCTAAGCGGCATGTTATTTGGCTGGTTTGTTTATTCAAAATTCATCGCTGAGAAAATCTTTCAACTTGACCCGGACTTTATTACGCCGGCCCATGAACTTGAAGATGGTGTGGATTTCGTGCCGACCAACAAGTTTGTGCTTTGGGGGCACCACTTTACCTCGGTAGCCGGCGCTGCACCGATTGTGGGTCCAGCGATCGCGGTGTATTGGGGTTGGGTGCCCGCCGTTGCCTGGGTCACGCTGGGCACCATCTTCTTTGCCGGCGTTCATGATGCCGGTGCCATGTGGGCCAGCAACCGGCACAAGGGCGTGTCTATGGGCGCCTTATCCGAGACGGTCATCGGCAGCCGAACTCGCGCCTTGTTTATGGTCGTGGTCTTTTTGGTGTTGTTAATGGTCAACGCTGTGTTTGGCGTGGTGATCGCCAATGCCTTTATCAATAACCCAGGGGCTGTCTTCCCAGCTTGGTCAGCGATTGTTGTGGCCCTGATTATCGGCCAACTGAGCCACCGCAAATTCAACCTCATGGCCCTGTCCATCGGCGGCGTAGTGGCGTTATATCTTTCAATCTATGTGGGTGACCTCATGCCTATGTCCCTGCCAACGGAGATGGCGGGACTGTCAGCAAACGCCTGGTGGATATTGCTTTTGTTTGCGTATGCGGCCATCGCCTCCATGTTGCCGGTGTGGGCATTATTGCAGCCACGAGACTTTATCAATGGTCTGCAACTTTTCGTTGGCCTGTTCCTACTCTACGGTGCCGTATTCTTGTTTATGCCGGATATTTCTGCGCCGGCCTTCAATACTCAGATAGCCGAGGGCACACCGTCCATGCTGCCACTGCTATTTGTCACTATCGCCTGCGGGGCTGTGTCAGGATTTCACGGCATTGTGGCTTCCGGAACCAGCTCTAAGCAAGTTGATAAAGAGCCGGACATTCGGTTCGTGGGTTATCTTGGCGCCGTCGGTGAAGGCGCGCTGGCGTTGATCACGATCGTTGCGGTCAGTGGCGTCGCGTATGCTGCGACCCCTGAGCAATGGCATGCTTTATATGCACACTTCGGCAGCGGCAGTGCCGGCGCCTTTATTCAAGGTGGAGCGAATCTGGTCCATGAAGGCTGGGGCTTGCCAACCGGTCTGGCAACGACGCTGCTGGCAGTGATGGTGGTCTTGTTTGCCGGCACCACCATGGACTCTGGCGTCCGCTTGCAGCGTTATATTATTCAGGAGTGGGGCGCCATCTACCGTATTCCACTGCTCAACAACGGCAGCATCGCTACCCTGCTGGCCGTGACTGCTTGTCTGCTATTAGCCTTTGGTGCCGGCGGTGCCAGCGGCTCAGGTGGCATGATCATCTGGCCCCTGTTCGGCTCGACGAACCAAATTCTCGCCGCCATGACGCTGCTGATTATTTCGGTCATGCTGATTCGGTTGGGCCGACCCGCCCGTTATACTTTGATCCCCATGATATTTATCTTATTAACGTCCTTCTACGCCGGGATCATCAAACTCATCGAGTACTGGCAGCAGGACAACTACCTGCTGGTGACGATCGACATCATCGTGCTTGTCACCAGCATTCTGGTAATCCTCGAGTCTCTGTCGGTGATTACCCGCCTGCGCAAGGCCAATAGACATGCTGCGAGCTAGGGTGAAGCCTAAAGGCCAGGCTCGTCAATAACACACGGAAACAACTGCCATGACAACTACCAATGAGAGCACAATGACCATAGAGTCTGCCTATCGCATCGACAGCAGTGAACCTGGCTGTCAGGTGTACCTGCGCAATAAGCGCCGCAGCGACCTACCTGAGACTCATGATGCCGCGCGTACAGTACTATTTGTCCATGGCGCAACCTATGCGTCGACCCTGACCTTCGACTACGAAATCGAAGGTGCTTCATGGATGGATCAACTGGCACAACAGGGGTTTGATACCTGGTGTATCGACTTACTGGGTTACGGTTGCTCGGACCGGCCTCAAGCGATGAGTGAACCCGCAGAAGACCACCCTCCGATCTGTGACACTCGCGTGGCCGCCGATGACGTAAGCCGAGCCATCGCCTTTATTCAACATCAGCGTAATATTCGGCAATTGAACCTGATTGGCTATTCCTGGGGAACCGCCATTGCCGGGACCTGTGCCGGCGAACAGCCCGAGTCCATTCGCAAACTGGTGTTGTGCGGTGCCTTGTGGGTAACGGCGGGTGCTACCTCAGGTCTTGTTCCCGCGACGCTCGGGTCTTACCGAACTGTGGATGCCCAAGCCGCCAGCACACGTTGGGCACAAGGCCTAAGCCAAGCCGAAATCGATAGCATAGCGCCCCTATCAAGAGTCGAACACTGGTGCACCACAGCCATTAACAGCGACCCGCGAGCGGGGGAAACCCAACCACCGGTATTGCGAGCACCCACTGGCGTGATCAAAGATTTTATGCACTATTCTGCTAGTGCAGAGCCTTGGTATGCACCACAAAAAATACTCGCACCGACCTTGATTGTGGTTGGCGAATGGGATCGTGAGACAACGCCAGAACAGTGCCAAACAGTATTCTCACAATTAGACAATGTACCGCTTAAACGCCTGAGCATCATCGGTGGCGGCACCCACTCGCTGTTTCTGGAGAATCATCGCCACGAACTGCATGTGGTGGTCAGTGATTTTCTCAAGGAGTAGCTGCCTGGCCATAGATATCGCAGGCGCTATTCGACCAACAGGATAGCCAACAGCTTCACGTTGCCGCAGTGCTACGCAAAGCGTATAAGACTCGACCTTTCGCACATAATCGCCCTTCGTCATCAGTAACGCTGACTTCGATATTACACAGTTGGCGACCGCGTTTAATCACGATGGCTTCAGCATCAATATAATCCCCATGGGCTTGGCGCATATAAGTGACCTGCAGATCCGCCGTGCCTGCTGGCTCTGTACCCGGTCTCAGACCGGTAAATATCGCAGGAATCGTCGCCATATCAATCATGGTGGCGATCACGCCACCGTTAACACTACCACCGATACCTGTGGGCGTCGTTGCGGTCTTGCGCAGTCGCAGGCGGGCATAGCCGTCACGGCGCTCGACTAAGGTCAGACCTAAATATTGGTGAAACGGTATCTCATCGAAATGATCAAAGTAAGTTGGATCCTGTGCTGGCTCGACCGGCATGGTATATGTCCCTAGGTTAAATTAATACGCCGAACACCGAGAGTCGGCAGCAGATTTTACAGCCCGAATCTATGTGCTCAGCCAGCCCTCCGCGTTGACACTGATAATGAATCAACGAGGGCTTCGATATCAATCAAAAAACCGCTTATTTGCGCTGCAGAATGACCGGCACTACGCTGACATCGCGGATGAAGTTGTTCGGTAAACGGGACCGCATCAGCGGCCAGTTTAATCGTGCTGAAGCGTTGCATGATTTCTTCCCAGAGAACCCGCTGCGGCATCTCGGCCAAGCGATTACCCATGCAACGATGCACCCCGAAACCAAAGGCCACGTGCGCCCGCGCATTAGGTCGATCAATAATGAGCGTGTCGGCATCCTGAAATACCGATTCGTCGCGGTTAACCGACAAACACCACATAATGACCTTGTCATCGTCCTTAACCCGTTTTCCGCGCTAATTAAAGTCCTGTAGGGCCGTGCGGCGCATATGGATAAGCGGCGCTTGCCAGCGGACCATTTCCGCCAACATGTTAGAAATCAGGGCATGATTCGTCTTTAATTTTACAAATTGATTTGGGAATTCATTTAACGCGAGAGCGCCGGCGCTGATGCTATAGCGAGTCGTGTCATTATCGCCAACGATCAACAACAAGACATTACCCAGAAACAACATGGGGATATCAGTCATGTCTTGAGTTTTACCGTCGCCGGCCAGTATGGAAATCAAACAAACTGTGGTGACGCCGGGGTATGGCACCGGCGAACAACTCGCCTCAGGCGAAGGCCTCGCTAAATTCTTGAGATGCACTGCTGACATCAGCTTGACTAGAACGCTCCGCGGCACGTCTTCTTGCAACTCGCCAACCTATTGATCCCGATAGACGTCAACATTCGGCACACAGGCAACCTCAAAAAGACCAGCACGGTTCAATTTGTGCGAATACACTGGGGAATAAAAAAAACCCCTCGGCCACGAAGTGAGCGAGGGGTTTTTTAGTCTAGCAAAAGGTTGTTACTCGAAAGAGTACTTCGCCTTTACGTACCACTGTCCGCCGTTCATAGCAAACGGACCTGACTCTGGGTACAGCTGACCCACGCTCAGTGCACTTGGGTTTTTATCATTGTAGGTGTCGAACAGATTGCTCACACCACCAATTAATTCAAGCCCGTTATCGAGGTCATAAGCCAGTTCTACGTCAACAAGCAACTCACTACTGACGCCAGTAACACCATTGCCTGTATCATCCCACTCGCCATAATAGTTCACGCGAACCATACTTCGCAGTGCACCCTGACTATGGGTCCAAGACAAGTTACCCTTGAACTTAGGCAGCAAATCTTCGAGGGCAGCCACTCGGCCAGCACTAATAGGGTTAGTAACACCTCTACTGGTGACCTTTGTATCGTTCCAGTTCATGGCGAGAGTGACATTAGAAGAACCTTCCCAAACATCGAAACCAACTCGTCCCACTACATCGATACCCTGTGTTTCTGTATCGAAGCTATTAGCGAAGAAGCGGAATGCTGACAAATCATCCAAGCCGATGAAATCCTGGCGATCAATCACACCGGATGCATTAAGGCCCGTCAGAGCTTCAGAAACGCTCGTGAAGGTTGTGCCACCGCCGGCAAAATTCAGCGCATCAAGGAAGTCGACGTCGGCGCCAAGCGCTACGCGATCTTCCACTTCAATGTTGTAGTAGTCGACGGTCCAAGAAGTTTCGCCAAGATCGAAGGCAACACCAATTGACATGTTGACAGCATCTTCTGGCCCAAGTGTTGGACGACCATTGCCCTGACTCTCAATGAAATCACCAGCAATTTGCCCGGCTGTTGAGCTCAAAGGTAACGTACCCTGGTCAACCAAGACGCCGGCATTGATCTGAGTTGTCACATTGGTAATGTTTGCCTGACCTGCCGTAGGCGCGTGAAAACCAGTGGATATAGCACCACGGATTTTGAAGCCTTCAGTTACGCGGTAAAGACCAGCAATCTTGAAGTTAGTGGTATCACCAAACACACTGTAGTCTTCGTAACGCAGTGCGCCTTGGAGTGTCAGCGCGTCTGTTACATCCGCCTCTAGTTCTCCGTAAGCC